>JABZGM010000320.1 GCA_015259235.1 Alloprevotella sp.
TTCTGCGATTCTCTTTTTTCACGAACACATTCATGGCAATATCCTAGTCAACAGCTCGGATACTGCCTTTTTTATAACTACAACTATGATAGAAAGATATCTCAAAACTTCCGATTTCTCGTCCACCGAGGAATTTGCCAAAGGTTTCCACATACAAGTCCCTGATAATTTCAACTTCGCCTATGACATTGTAGATGAATGGGCTACCCAAGCTCCCAACAAACGCGCGCTTTGCTGGGTCAACGAACATGGTCGTCATCATGACTTCACCTTTGGAGAGATGAAACAACTCTCCGATGCCGCTGCCTCATTCTTCCAATCCATAGGCATCGGTCGTGGTGACATGGTAATGCTCATGCTCAAACGTCGCTACGAATTTTGGATTGCCATTCTAGGACTTCACAAGATTGGTGCCGTAGCGATCCCTGCCACCCACTTGCTCACGCCAAAAGATATCGAATATCGTTGCAATGCTGCTGACATCTGTGCTATCATCTGCACGGAAGAGCACGAGATGCAAGACAAAATAAATGCAGCCATCCCCCAATGCCCTACCGTGAAGCACCGCGTCGCCATTGATGCTCCAGAGGATGGTTGGCACGACTTCCATCGTGGTTTGCAAGAAGCTGCTCCTTTTATGCGACCTTCTGCACCCGTCAATAGCAACGACGACATTATGCTCCTTTATTTCACCTCAGGCACCACGGGCAATCCCAAGATGGTGACGCATAACTATGCCTATCCCCTCGGACATATCGTTACCGCCAAGTATTGGCAGCAACTGCACGAAGATAGTTTGCACCTCACCGTAGCAGACACAGGCTGGGCTAAGGTCGCGTGGGGCAAACTCTATGGGCAGTGGATCATCGGAGCAGCCATCTTTGTCTACGATCACGAACGTTTTGATGCAGCCACCATGCTACGACTCATTCAAGACTATCGCATCACCTCTTTCTGCGCTCCCCCAACAGTCTATCGCTTCATGGTGCGCGAGGACCTGTCTTCCTACGATCTCTCAGCTCTCGAACACGCCACTACGGCTGGTGAAGCCTTGAACCCCTCAGTTTTTGAGGCTTTCCAAAAAGGCACAGGCTTGAAGATGACCGAAGCCTTCGGGCAGACAGAGACGACTCCGCTCATTGTCACCTTCCCATGGGTAGAACCACGTCCAGGCTCGATGGGTATCCCTAATCCCATCTACAACCTCGACATCATTCGCCCCGATGGTAGTTCTGCAGGAGTCGGCGAAAAGGGAGAAATCGTCATTCGTATGCCTGAAGATGGTAGTCATCCTCTCGGTCTTTTCCGTGGTTACTATCGCGATGAAGCGATGACCCGTCAAGTTTTGCACGACGGACTGTACCACACTTGCGATGTGGCTTATCGCGACGAGGATGGCTATTGCTGGTTTGTGGGCCGCACCGACGATATTATCAAGAGTTCAGGCTACCGCATCGGACCATTTGAAGTGGAAAGTGCTGTTATGACTCACCCCTCTGTAGTGGAATGCGCCATCACTGGCGTGCCCGATGACATTCGTGGCATGGTGGTGAAAGCTACCATTGTTTTAGCCCCAGAATATAAGGAAAAAGCTGGTCCAGATCTTGTACGCGAAATCCAACAGCACGTCAAACGCGTAACAGCGCCCTACAAGTATCCTCGTCTCATCGAGTTTGTCGATGCGCTCCCCAAGACAATTAGTGGAAAAATTCGCCGTGTCGAGATTCGTCAAAATGCGCAATAACAACCCTGTGGTGTTGCATCATTTTTTCTAATCTGACCTATAGAAGAATCATTGGTCCTCAACTTTACTGAAGTACCTCCATATTTTGCGTCAGAAAACTTGGAGCATCTACAGAAAAGTTGAGGATTTTTTATCACAATCAGTTTGAAAAAATCTACAATTACTTGGTGTTTCCATCTCTTTCATTTACTTTTGTAATCTGAACAGCGTAGTTTTCCACAACGTGTACTATTCTCTTCAGCTCTGTGCGCAATGGATTTTAGAGTCTATGCGCACCATCACAAAACTTATATAAGTATGGATAAAGCTAAATTTGAAAAAGTGATGGGTGTCATT
>JABZGM010000321.1 GCA_015259235.1 Alloprevotella sp.
GAGTTAGCCAAAGCGATATAGCTTTCAATTCCTGGCTTACCCATGAGCTTAGCACGACTTGTAACATTATATTGGTTGAGGGCTTTTGCAATCTCTTGTTTGTACCAATCAGGACGTGTCTCATAATTCTTGAGACATGCCACAATCGTATTAAGATTGCTCACGATACCATTATAGATGGTGGGCAGGTCATTATAAATCGTAGGATTTTCTGAATTCTGCTTATCTTCCAAATAACTGAAAGGTCCTGAAAGGTCTGCTCTTTCTTGTGCTGCAAGACAATAGTAAAGCAGGTTGATTGCTTTCAGCTCGGGTACGCGGTCAATCATTGGGTGGTTCAAAAGTGGCATTAGTGCATTTTTAGCACCTCCATATCCTCCATGAGGACCACCATTAAACTTCTCCGAGATGTTATAAGAAGAAGTCAATGTCGTGTTACTGTAAGGGAAGTCCTTATGAGGCACTACTAGATATTGCGCATAAGCATCAACACTCAAGTTGTATTGGAACTGATAGGCGTGAGAAACTGGAGTTTGTCCATTCTTACCCCCTCGCAAGTAATACTGAGCAGTTTTGCTCTGTCCCAAGTTGATTTTGAGAGCTTCGAGAGCTTCCTTTACCTCTTCTTTTGTGGCAAGTTTTGAGAAATCAATCTTGTCAACATTACCTTGGTGCTTCTCAGTACTTTCTTGGGTTTGCAAAGCATTAAATTCTGCTCCTGGATTATCATAATCGAGGCAGGATTGCAAGCTGCAAGCACTTAGGACAAGTGCAGAGGCTATATATAGATTAAGTTTCATGATCGTCGAAGATTAGAAATTGAGTTTCACATTGAAGCCGAAAGAACGTGCTGAAGGCATATTGAACATTTCAAATCCATTCAAACCGTTTCCTGTTGAAAGGGAGATGTCCGGATCTACTGGGGCGTCTCTGTAAATGAAGAAGAGGTTACGCGCTACTGCAGAAACACTCAAGTTCTTGTTTTCACCAAACAAGTTGCGCCAAGTATACCCTAATGAAAGTTCACGCACGCGGAAGTTTGTGGCATTGTATACATAGCTTGAAGCATCATTAGTTCCAATAGCCTCATAGTATTCCTTGATAGGAACAATGTCGCGTCCTTCATTGATGTACATACCAGGTGCTCCACTCGCTGTTTTGATACCTTCCTTTTCTGCCTTGAGACGTGCCTGAGCGGTGCGCTCTGAAAGGCCTAAGCGATCGAGGTAGCTTTCGGTGAGTGAAATAACCTTACCTCCGATGCGACCATTGATTAAGAGGTAGAGCGAAAAGTTCTTGTAGTAGAAGGTATTGCTCCAAGAGAGCTGAACATCTGAGTTCATATTTCCCAAGAAACGTCCATACTTACGTCCTGGTTGTGTGAGTACACGTCCAGAGCTTGAAATGGTCTTGCTATTTCCGTCAAAGGAAGGTGTACCATTACTGTTTACGTAGATGTCACCAGCCTTATGAATCAATTTACCATTTCCAGCAGTATTGTATACATTACTAGCCTTTTCAGCGTCAGTTTGGTAGACATCTGTTGCCCAACGAGTGTAGTCACTTGCGTATACATTGCCATACTTTTGACCTTCAACATACTTTAACTGCAAACCATTTGCGATATCGAGTGGGAGGTCTTGGCTGAAACCATTGCTATCGCGGTAAGTGCGTTCAATCTTGTTGAAGTTGTAAGAGAAGTTCATACTTGTCTTCCAACGGAGCCCAGGGAGAACATTCTGCCAGTCGTAACCAATAGTAGTTTCGAAACCTTGGTTACGAATACGTCCGGAATTGACTGGTTGTGCCTTACCATTCGTACCACGCACATTGAGATAGAGGTTGTGCATGGCTGAGTTGTAGTAAGTAATGTCAACATTGAGTCGGTTATTGAAGAATTGCATTTCAAGCCCCGTCTCGAATGATTTTGTTTTCTCAGGAATAGGGTCGAAAGAGTTGCTACCACCTACGGTATAAGTGCCTGTACGAGGATCGTATGAAACGGCATTCATTACCACGTTAGGAATAGAGTTACCTACTTC
>JABZGM010000322.1 GCA_015259235.1 Alloprevotella sp.
ATTATATAAGGACACCTTATATATATATAGGTATACTCGCTAGCAACAGTTCAAGCTACTCTGTACTTTTATGTCATTTTCTTTCTTCGCAAATCGCACTTTCCCTCCGCACTACCGCGCCAGAAATGCAGACTTCGCAACAAGAAGAGGAAGAATGGCAGGGCGGAACTACCTTTGGCACGGATGTTGCAAAATCACAATCAAATAAATTAAGTCATTAACTCATCATTAAAACGCTGACAACATGGCCACACAAAAAGGACATATCGGCATCACGACCGAAAACATATTCCCCGTTATCAAGAAATTCTTGTATAGCGACCACGAAATTTTTCTCCGCGAAATCGTAGCCAACGCAGTTGACGCTACACAAAAACTTCGCACCCTAGCCAGTAAGGGCGAATTCAATGGCGACACCACAGACGTGAAAGTGTCGGTAAACATTGACAAAGAAGCTGGCACACTCACCATCAGCGACCAAGGTATTGGTATGACGGCAGAAGAGATTGACCGCTACATCAACCAAATCGCTTTCTCGGGTGCTACTGACTTCCTCGAAAAATATAAAGACGATGCTGCCACCATCATTGGGCACTTCGGTTTAGGCTTCTATTCTTCGTTCATGGTGTCAAGTCGTGTAGACATCGTGACCAAGAGCTACCGCGAAGGTGCGGAAGCTGTGAAATGGAGCTGCGACGGCACTCCCGAATTCACACTCGAACCTGCCGAAAAGGCGGAACGCGGCACAGACATCGTGCTGCACATTGACGAGGAAAACAAGGAATTCCTCGAAGAGGGTCGCATCCAAACCCTGCTCAACAAATACTGCCGCTTCCTCCCCATCCCCGTTGCCTTTGGCAAAAAGAAGGAGTGGAAAGATGGTCAACAAGTGGACACTGCTGAGGACAACATAATCAACGACACTCACCCTCTCTGGACAAAGACGCCTTCTACTCTGACTGATGAGGATTATCGCAATTTCTATCGCGATCTCTATCCCATGCAAGATGAACCTCTCTTCTGGATTCACCTCAATGTGGACTATCCTTTCAATCTCACGGGTGTTTTGTATTTCCCCAAGATTAAAAACAACATCGAAATCCATCGCAATAAGATTCAACTCTATTGCAACCAAGTGTTTGTCACAGACTCTGTGGAAAACATTGTGCCCGACTTCTTGACGCTCTTGCATGGTGTCATCGACAGTCCGGACATTCCGCTCAACGTGAGCCGTTCTTACCTCCAGAGCGACCGCAATGTGAAGAAGATTTCGCAATATATCACCAAGAAGGTGGCAGACCGTCTTTCTTCTCTCTTCAAGAGCGACCGCGCTCAGTTTGAAGAAAAGTGGGACGACCTCAAACTCTTCATCCACTACGGCATTCTCTCTGAGCCTGACTTCTACGACAAGGCGAAAAACTTTGCTCTTCTCAAAGATATTGACGGCAAGGCTTACACTTATGAGGAATATCGCGAAGCGATCAAGGAGAACCAAACCGACAAAGATGACCAACTGGTGTGTCTCTACACCAACGACCGCGAAGCGCAATTCTCTTACATCGAAGCTGCAAAGGCGAAGGGCTACAACGTGCTCTTGCTCGATGGACAACTCGATGCTCCTCTCGTGAGTCAACTCGAACAGAAGTGGGAAAAGACTCGCTTTGTGCGCGTGGATGGTGATACTCCCGAACGCCTCATCCCCAAGAAGGACGAAACGGTGAACGAAGCTGACAAGGCGGCAAACGAAAACTTGACTTCGGTGTTCAATGCGGTGTTGCCTCAAGTGGAGAAAGCACAATTCCATGTCGAAACTTCGGCTATGGGTGCTGCTTCTGCTCCTGTGCTCATCACACAAAGCGAATACATGCGCCGCATGAAGGAGACTGCACGCTTGCAACCTGGCATGGCTTTCTATGGCGAAATGCCCGATATGTACAGTTTGGTGCTCAACACAGACCATCCGCTCGTGAAACAAGTGGGCGAGGGTGTGGTGTCGGCTACGGGCGAAAAACTTGCGCCTATCGA
>JABZGM010000323.1 GCA_015259235.1 Alloprevotella sp.
CTCGAAAGTGGTGTGCTCAAAACTCACACGCGCAATCATTTCTCCACCACCTTGATAAGGAGGGAGTTGATCGAGTAAGTTTTCTTTACCATAAAGCACGCCAATACCTGTGGGACCGTAGATTTTGTGTCCACTGAAGACCATGAAATCACAGTCCAGGGCTTGCACATCAACGGTAAAATGGGGCACACTCTGCGCACCATCTAGCAGTACTCTAGCTCCAGCTTCGTGAGCGATACGGATAATCTCCTGTGCTGGATTTATCGTCCCTAGCACATTGCTCACGTGACAGATACTCACCAAGCGAGTTTTAGGCGTAAAGAGCGCGCGATAAGCCTCCATGTCTAATTCGCCTGCCTCGTTCATGGGCACAACTTTAATCACAATACCTTTTCGCTCGCGTAGCAACTGCCAAGGCACGATGTTAGAATGGTGCTCCATCACCGAAAGGATCACTTCGTCGCCTTCTTTTAGGAAGGCTTCTCCGAAGGAATATGCCACAAGGTTGATGCTCTCTGTGGTGCCACGCGTGAAAACGATTTCACTCGTGCTGCGTGCATTGATAAACTGACGCACGGTTTCTCGTGCAGCTTCGTGCAGCTCTGTAGCTTGTTGCGAAAGATAGTGAATGCCTCGGTGCACATTAGCGTTCACCTCCGCATATTCACGCGCAATGGCATCAATCACACACTGCGGCTTCTGCGTTGTGGCAGCATTGTCAAAGTAGACAAGCGGATGCTTGTAGACCTCTCTTGAAAGTATGGGAAAATCTTGACGATAAGTGTACATAGAAATTATATATCATGGCGGTGTGCAGGAAGCTGATGCACGGATTGGCATCAACAGAATCTGCGCACACGCATCAGCTCAAAAGAAATTCCGCACCGCATCGGCTCAACCCGTTAGCGGTGCGGAATTCTATTTAGTTCATTTGGATCGTGCTATTGAGCAATGCCACTTTAGCAGTGACAATCTTGACAATGGTGCAGCTCACCACGGAAGCGAAGCTCCACCAGATGCGACAGACGCTCACGGAGTGCCTCAATGGGAATGCGTTGCAACACATCATTGACGAAGGCATGTTGGAGCAAGAGTTTAGCCACTGCGAGAGGAATACCACGCTGGCGCAAATATAAGAGTGCACCTTCATCGAGTTTACCAATCGTAGCACCATGGTTACAACGCACATCGTCGGCATAAATCTCCAGCATAGGAAGTGCATGTACGTGTGCGGTGGGTGACAAACAAATGTTGGCACTGTTCTGCTGCGAAAGGGTCTTTTGAGCATCGGGACGCACCATCACTTTTCCGGCGAACACAGCAGTGCTATCACCGTCGAGCACATACTTGTACATCATATCGGACGTACAATTCTCTGCCACGTGATCCACAAGGAGAGTATTGTCTACATGCTGCTTGCCATCGGTGATCGCCATACCCGCTGTTTGGCAGTCGGCACCTTCACCCAACAAACGGGCGTTGGTCATGGTGCGAGAAAGACCTGTGGTCAGCGCAAGATTGTTGAGAGAGAAACGACTTTCCTGCTGTTGTTCTACGTAGATATTGCTAAAACGGCTGTGACCTTCGCGCGTCTCTTCGATATTGTAGATGGACACAGCGGCTTTCTCTCCGAGATATACCTCTGTGACTTGCGTAGAAAGGCTGTCTTTCTGCCCTTTGGCATGCTCACAAATCAGAATATCAGCAAAGCTATCGGCTTCTGCCACTACGAGGAGGCGGCGATTCGCCATGATGGGTTGCTTAGACTGTGTGTGGAAGACGATTTGCAAAGCCTTATCGAGCTTGGCACCAGCAGCAAGATGCACCAAGATACCATCTTGCACGAGTAGAGTGTTGAGCAATGTCACTGTATCGTACTCAGTGCGCTGCACATTTTTGTGCGCATTGGCAGGTTCTTGTTGCGCTGCCTTGTGATAATACTTATCGAGGAGCTCAGGGCATTGTGCCGCAGCTTGTGCAAAAGA
>JABZGM010000324.1 GCA_015259235.1 Alloprevotella sp.
GAGTTTGAACAAGGCACCAACGTGTGGTTCTACGATGCGAAGCCTAATCTCAACCGCTGGGTGCGCGCCGGAGAAGAAAGTGTGGGCGAAGTCATCAAGAATCCTCAAGTACTCGTGAAACTTGCTGCCACCGATGTCACTGAAAATGCAGTCAGTGTTACGGTGAAAGGTTTTGAGTTTAAGACCCCCAATCGCCTTCTCATGCACCACGGGAAACTTGCTGCGCCTCAATTCAATAAGCAACAAAGTAAGGCTCAGGCTTACACGCTCCAACCTGCGTGGGATGCTGTAGAAAACGCCGACTACTACGAAGTGGAACACGATGGTCAGATTTATTCCACCATCCGCGCTTTGAATCATCTCTTCGACGATTTGGCACCCGTCACCAACTACTCCTTCCGCGTGCGTGCCGTCAATGCCGATGGCGCAAGTGCTTGGACAGATTTCCAACTCTCTACGGTGAAAGACCCGCTCGAATGGGCTGTTAAAGGCGTGAAAGCCACTACTTCGGTGCAAAACCAAGGTGGACAAGGCACGGACAAACTCTTCGACCGTGATTTGAAGACCATTTGGCACACGTCATGGGGCAACAAACAAGCTACTCCTTTTGAAATGATTGTCGATTTGAGAAGCGTGAACCAACTAGAGCGTTTTGAATACATTCCTCGTGAAGATGCAGGCAATGGAACGATTCTCTCGGGTGCGTATTCGTTCTCTACCGATCGCCAAAACTGGTCTGCTCCCGTAGCATTCAACTGGGAGAAGGATGGTGAAACTAAGACTGTGAAGCTCAGCGAGGGTGTTGCAGCACGCTACATCAAACTCAATGTAGACAAAGCCGTTGGCAACTTCGGTTCGGGTCGTGAAATGTATGTATATCGCCGTCCAGGAACGGAAGGTGTGATGCAAGGTGACATCAACCGCGACAAGCGCGTGGACGAAAACGACTTGACTTCCTACATGAACTACACCGGTTTGCGTCGTGGTGATGGTGACTTCGACTATGTGGCAATCGGTGACATCAACAACAACGGTTTGATCGATGCCTACGACATCTCTTGTGTGGGTGTGGAACTCGACGGCGGTGTGCGCAATTCTTCCGACAAGGTACGCGGACAACTTGTGCTTACTCCCAACGTGAAGACCTATAAGGCTGGCGACGTGGTGGAAATCAAGGTTTCGGGTAAAGACCTCCACTACGTCAACGCCCTCTCCTTCGGTCTTCCCTACAAGGCTGATGAGTTGGAATACAAGGGTATCACGCTCAAAGACATGAAGGATATGGTGAATCTCACCTACGACCGCTTGCACACTTCGGGGCAGAAAGCACTCTATCCCACCTTTGTCAACCGCGGTAACAACTTCTTGCTCGAAGAGGGCAATCCCGAACTCTTCACCATCAAGTTTGTGGCTAAGAAAGCTGGTAAATTCAACCTCAAAGCCGTAGACGGTCTGCTCATCGACCGCAACCTCGGCACCGTTTCTTTCTAAAAATACTAAGACAGCGGGTGTGTCAAAATTTGACACACCCGCTTTTTTTGTGCCTTCAGGTCACGAGGTGAGGTTATGAATGCGCTTGTTCTACAGCGCAAAAGCCGTTGTCCGAAAGCGAAACAAGCCCAGTTTTGAAGAGGAACCATTGCCTGCAACAGCAGTAGTGCCCTGCGGTGAAGGCGAAAGATGGACGCGCTTCGGGGAATATGTGGGATAGAGATAACGGCGGAGATATCTTAGAAAAACTCCCACGTTTTTGGAAAAATCTCCCACGTTTTTTGGAAAATCTCCCACGTTTTTGGAGAAACGTCCGAGATAATTTCTTTTTTGTCGGACCCTTTGTCGTAGCCATAGAGAGAGAAAAATAGTAGACGAAAGACGAAAAGTTGTCGTTTGTGAAAAATGTGTATTGGGGTGTCTCTCGCGCGTACGCGCGCACGCACACTACAGGAGTTTTGCACTTTTTGCTTTCACAACCTTCACAG
>JABZGM010000325.1 GCA_015259235.1 Alloprevotella sp.
TTTGTATCATTGTGTCCCGTTTGTATCGTACGGCTGTTTCTTGTTATCGAGAGTCTTTCAAGCTACTATAAGTTCAATTGAATTGCCGGAGCCTTTGGCAAGCGCTGGCAAGAGAAGGGATTAGGTGCATGAACAACTAGCGATACTCATAAAACCCGAATTCACGTAACGTCGCTGACGACACTACCGCGGGTGTAGTATTGCTTAATCATGTCTTAATTTATAGCTTGAATTGTCAAAGCAAGTGCAACGTTTGGTGATGGTAGACTTCCCAAGGGCACTTCCAACCCAGACGCTTACGTGGCCTTAAATTGAGTTCATTATATACTGCCTCAATCTCTCTATCACTAATCGATGAGAGGTCTGTACCTTTTGGAAAATACTCTCTGATGAGACCGTTAGTATTTTCATTGGTACCTCTTTGCCAGGGATGATGTGGAAGACAGAAGTAGATACTTACTCCAATAGCTTCTTGAAGCTCTGCTGCTCGGGCAAACTCAGATCCACGATCAAGCGTTATGGTCTTTACTACCTCACCTCTCAAAGCTTGCTGTATAGCTACATTGACATCAGCACTAGACCCTGATGCAGCTTTGCCACCAACAAGGTAGCCGCTCATACGGTCAACTTGTGTGACCAGGCGTGGCCCTTTAGCTTTACCGATGACGGTATCTCCTTCCCAGTCTCCAATACGTTGGCGATCTGCAACCTCTTTTGGTCTTTCGACAAGTTCATGAGTTATCCGTATTTTGCCTCTGCGCTCTATGAGGTGTTTTGTATGTCGTCGTTTACCTCGGTGTCTAAGTCTTCTACGTACAGACTGTACACCTGGAAGTTCACAGTCTAGTTTTCCTGAGTGTATGGCTCTATATATAGTGCTACAGCTGACAGGAGCGTAGGAAAGTTCTAAGTGTAGTCTTCCTGCAATCTGCTCAGGTGAGAAGTGGCGACTACAGATAAGAAAGACAATACGTGCACGAAGGCTTGGATCATCGAGTAGGGTGCGTTTCTTGCAAGCCTGGCGTCGAAGATCGGTCTTTCTCTGAGCAGTCGAGGCCCTATAGCACAGATGCGCCACTCCAATGATTGTCCAACCGTTTCTTTTAATCTCCCGTGAAATACTTGATTTGTTCCGTCCGAGCTTACGAGCGATCTGGCTTATACTTTCATGATTTTTCCACCAGACCATAATGTCTTCGCGCTCTTCAATGCTAAGATGGCTATAGTGACCCATGGAAATCCTTTCAATGAACGTTGTCGTAAGCGCCATTGTAGACCCATGGGTCACTACCTTGTCTTTTGTTGTTGCACTTGCAATGAGAATTCAAGGCTAAGAAAGGGCGACCATTAGGTGTTTTTGCTGGCGAGAAGGGCCTCTAAAGGGGTCAAATCCACCTAATGGTCAAGTTTTCTTAGCAGTAGGTGCCTAATGGTCGCGGATTCTTAGCAGATTTTGAAATCCCCCTAAATCCCCCTTAAACTCACATGCACCCGCCGCTTTTCTACTCGCGTCGCCCTTGCTACCTGCTACTTTTCCACCCGCGCCGACGAGGCTGCCCGCTGCCACCGCTGTTGGCCACCCTGCCTCTGCTGCCTTTCCACCTATGCCAGCTTCCATCGGGCGCTCAAAACGTGCTTGCCCCAGAAGTCCGCATAGGCACCGTTTAGTGCGAGCAGCTCATCGTGTGTACCCTCTTCTTCAATGCTCCCCGATGCATTCAAAACGATGATCTTATCGGCCATCTTGATGGTCTCCAGCTTGTGGGCGACGGCAATCACCGTCGATGATTTGCGCAGCTCTTCGATAGACTTGACGATGTTGGCTTCGTTTTCAGCATCGAGTGCCGAGGTTGCCTCGTCAAACAGGACGATGGGAGCCTGCTTGAGCAGCGCACGGGCAATTGACACACGCTGACGCTCTCCACCCGAAAGGGCGCGGCCGCTTTCGCCGCAAACCGTATCCCATCCGTCGGGGAGAC
>JABZGM010000326.1 GCA_015259235.1 Alloprevotella sp.
CCCTACCCTGTGTTTGACAGGATAGGGCGGTAAATAGCAATCGTTCATGAACAACCTAAATGAGGTCGCGAGCTACCAGATGATCTACGTTTATCAACAAAAACTGCGAGAGTTTATGACAACTCTCGCAGTATGATTTATTCAGCCAAGAGACGGAATTCTGCCGCAGCAGCGTAGTCTTGTCCGTTCAAACTATTGAGTGCTTTGAAACGAATGTAGCGCGCTTTCACGGGTTGCGCAAACATCACACGTTGATCGGCTCTACTATTGGGGAAACTACCCTTTGCCACGGGTTCTCCCCAGTTGTTGCCGTCTTCGCTGACATAGATTTCATAGTCTTTGATGAGACCATTGTCACCTTTTTGACGAGGCACATAGACAAAACCCTTCATCGTCTTCACAGCAGACGCATCGAAGTCTACCCAGTGGGGGAATTGCGCCACAGTCACGGAGTACATCGTGTGCCAGAAGGTGTCGGTGTCTTCGTCGACCATCAAATCGGCATCATAACTTCCAGTTTCTTGACTAGAAACAAAAGCGACACTGAGGGGTACATCCTCTATCTTTGCGAAAGTTTGTTCCACAGAGAGTTTTGCATTATCCTTGAACCAAGCCTTGATGGTACCGCCATCGCGCAGATTGAAGGGCGCTTTATACACTTGCGCCTTTCCACCATTGATGGTGTAAAGCACAGTGCGATTAGTTTCTGGAGAATTGATGCTTACTTCTCCAACATTGCTACGAGTCACACTGATGGGCTCTTGTCCCGCAGGTGTCACCTTAACTGCTGCATTGAGATTGTCGTTCGTCACTGGACGCATAACGAATCCGAAACGATAAGCGCGACCATCTACGCAGTCGTGAGGGAGAGGTCCACCTTGTCCGCAGCTATTTCCTCCGAGTCCAGCTACCTTAGTGTCGAGATGGACGTAGGTAGCATCGGAAGTTGGCAACTGATAGGGGTGAGCAGCTCCCATGAGTTGGAGGTGACTCCAAGGCAGAGCCGAAGCACTCATGGTGCCATTCGCCACGAAGGCTACACCTTGTCCGGCTTCGTTGGTGAGTGCACACCAGCGCACATCCTCGCGGTTACCCATCGATTGAGGTTTGGGGAGCACAATGTCTTGTTCGCCCACAACACCTTGGTGACGTTCAATGAACTGTCCGGTCTTACGGTCGGCATAGTTATTGACTGGTCCGCGACCATAATAAGTGAAGTTGCGGTAATCCTTAGGCATTTCAAAGGCATAACCCAAACGAGGCAATTTTGCCTTTGGCATATTTGAAGAGATGGCACTCTCTAGTTCCACGCTACCATCGGCATAGATGGTATAGATTTGGTGCGTGGTAAACTTGAAGTCATTAGGTCCGAAAGGCTTAGACTTGTCATCTACAATCTTATACACCTCGTCTTTATCACGGTCGCGGTTAGAATAATTGTCTACCCCTCCATAAGGTGCTTGACTTTCCACGGTGAAGATGAGTTGGAGATTGCCTTCCTTGGTCACATTTTGTGCAAAGGCGAGTGTCTTGTGGTGCAAATTGTGAAGACCGAGCTTGGGCCACTTAGCATCCATCCAGTTGTCGTTGTCGGTGCGCGCACGGAAGGCATCCAAACGAGGACCATGTCCTGGTTCAATCACAGTTGCTCCATTGTAAGTAGCAGCATATAGACCACCAGTGTTCTTGTCGAAGGTGAGTTCGTAGCCTTGTCCTTTCACGCGGAGCAAATTGCCATCCACCAGAGGTGCAGCCACACGACCCTTCGCCACACTAGCCATGGCAGGTTGCGCTGCAGCAGGCTTCACAGCGATTTGTTCTTCCATCTGCACATAGCCCTTCTCAGCCCAAGGCTTCTTGTCTGCTTGGAGGAATTGCACTTTGAGGAAGTATTCCTTAGCAGGATCGAATGCGTAGCCCTTGAAGTCGAGT
>JABZGM010000327.1 GCA_015259235.1 Alloprevotella sp.
TGGACATTGTGTGGAAACATGCTCAGTCTGTCAGGGTGGTCTGTATCACCTTGAGCATTTGCCTGAACAATAAACACCGTTCGACAGGGCAAAAATACAAAAAATATTTATAGTAAAAGAAGTTTCCCGAAAGTTTTATCGTATTAGATCTTAGAGGGTCGCGGACTCTTTCTGCTCGGGGGCGCGGACCCGTTTTCGTTCGGGGTCGCAGACCCGTTTTCGCTCGGCTGCGGCTGCACTGCGTTCCGCTTGCCTCGGGCTAGCGCGGTTGGGCTCTTTGCCGCATCGGAGCAAGAGACTTTGTCTTTTTGTGGTGTTTTACTTTGCGTTTTTGTGACATTTCACTTTGTCTTTTTGTGGCATCAGTGATAGACGTTAAAGGGTCGCAGACCCTTTTATGCTCGCCACAAAGTGGCTCGGGCAGATTAGACATTAGATGTTAGAGCCTTGCGGAGAAAATCTCAACCGCGCTAGCCCTCTAACCTCTAATCTCTAACGTCTAATCTCTAACGTCTAATGTCTAGAACAAGAAAATCCCCACTCACCTGCAAAAGATGAGTAGGGATTTCTTTTGTTTACCTGAGAAGAGGTGAGCGATAAAGAAATAAAAGGAGGGTGTCGTGGATTGAAATAGACGAATTATGTCAGATTCCTAAGGCGGAGGCGAAGGTAATAGTGGGGCAGTTCGTCATCTCCAACACCCTTGGTGAGCACGTTGGGACACACCTGCAGATAGATCCAGCCATTGGCGTCCATAAAGGCAACTCCACCATTAGCATAGAGATCTTGAAGCCCTCGCCAGCAGGGAAACACGGTAGAGATGCTTTGCGTCACCTCCCCTTCGGCAATGTGGTTCGCGGACACCTCCCCCGACTCCCAGAATTCATCGAAAATCCACTGCCTATCGGGCGTGCATAGCGGTTGGTCGGTGCACATGTAGTCTTTTTCTATATCTTTGTGTGCTGGATAGAGCGACCAAATGTAGCGGTTACGGCTGCGGAATCGGGTATAGAAGAGGTTGAGTTCTTGGATGTAACCGACGCCATATTCCATGTTTTTGGCTTCTTCGGCAGTGATATGGGTGGTGTCGCTGTGTCGGCGAATGGTGAGGGGAAACTTGTTCCACTTTTTGCCTCGTAGTCGAGGCAGGGTGTCTTGTTTGGCTTTGTCGAAGGTGGCTTTGTCGATGAGCTGTACTTCGTAGGCAGACGCCGTAGCCTTTGTGCCTCGGCGAGGGGACTCCTCTTGCTGCACCAGACCAGGGGTGAGTTCGAGTTGGCGGAGCGTTGCCACGTGGTGCGAGGGCACCCACAGTTGATAAGTTTTGGCATCTTCCGTCGGTTCCACTTCAATGTCACATTTCACCAGTGTCCAGTTGTCTTTTTGCTCCACTAGAGCAAGCAGTGTGCCGTAGGGGATGTGTGCGAAGGGCGTTTGGGTGCTGTCGGGGGTGTTGTAAAGGGCGGTTTGGGGTTGGATGGCAAATCTCCACAGGCTGTCGGGTTCCTCTTCGATGGATGAGGAACTGACAGAGCTCTCCGCGGAGTTTTTGGGGCTATTGCTTTGACACGCTGTTGCGCTCCATAGTCCCAGACTGATGCTCAGGGCGCATAGTCCATGAAGCATGGCTTTTGTGATGCTGATTTTCATAATGATAATCGTTAGAGGGTCGCAGAGGGTCGCGGACCCTTTCTGCTCGGCTGCGGCTGCACTGCGTTCCTCTTGCCTCGAAGTCCTTGTGATTTGAAAACTATATAATAAGCCACCCCATTACTGAAGTGGCGAGCCTTAGTTTTTTCCACCTAAGGGGGATGTGCTACAAAGGTAAGTCTTTATTTTTTATCTACATCATTCTATCACGTTTTTCTAAGGTCTATGACCCCGAGCAAAAAGGGTCTGCGACCCTCTAACGTCTAATG
>JABZGM010000328.1 GCA_015259235.1 Alloprevotella sp.
TATTGTAGTCGTTGATTTGTGATTGAATAGAGGCATTGTTGATACCCGAATTAGACGGCAATACTTGGTTTTCATGACGACCATCGGTGAGATATTCCTTCACGTGGCGTGTCATGTAGACTTGCGTGGAGAGTTCGCGTGCTTTGGCTTCTGCTTCATTAGCTTGATTCACCGCCATGTTTCCTGATTGTTCCACGTCGGGAAGTAGATTGGCAGATTTATATCCAGCAATGTTTTGGTCTACGCTACCCAATTCGCGTTGAATCACAGCCAAACGCTCTTTGATAAACTCATTCGTACTCACAGAAATCTGGTTGCGGTCGCGCACCCAGTTTTCGTTGTACACAGAAATGAGCATATCAATGGCGTCTTTAGCACGAGCGGTATTGACGTCACTATATTGAATGTCGATAATGGTTGAGGCTTTGTTGCTCAGCGCAATGTTGAAACTTCCGCGTACAACTGCAGCTACTGCGGAAATGGGAGAGCGAGTTACCTTGTATTCGTCTGTCATTCCACGGCGATAACCTGTGTTGGCTACAAATTTCACCAAACCCACGGGGGTGACGCAGCGTTCACCCACCTTACCCATTACGGTTCCAGACAAACTAGCGCCATCCTTAGTGAAATTATCCAAGATCACACGTCCGTCAGCTTGCAGAGAAAGACCAAAAGAAGCCCTTTGTTCTTCTCCAATGTTGAGAAATTCTACTTTCACTGGGAGTTCGCTGCCATAAATCACTTTGTCGTGAAACATCCCTTTGTGAGTGTATTCCACATCGAGATTTAATCGCTCTGCTACAGTGCGTGTGATGGTGGCACTGCTCAAAGCGAGTATCTCGTTGGTCATTTGTGCATCGCTTGCCCCTTCAACAATCATACGCTGACGTGCAAGGAGTTGGTCAGGAGAGTTGCCGCGGTTGTTGTCGGGTTTGATGAGAATTGAGGCAGAAGCGACGTAGGTTTTAGGGGTGCGTAGCAAATGATAATAGGCACCACCCAGACAAACGATTACGGAAAGTAAAAACCATTTCCAATGGGCTAAGCATAAGAGCCAAGCATCACGAAGCAATTCAAGTATGCTTACACTTGAAGTTTGTGATATGAAGGACGAGTTCTGTGAAAAATTTTCTGCAGAGCGTTGCATAGTGAGGTATGTTTATTTCTTGAACAGAGCAAGCAAGGTGATAGTAAATGTGACAAGTGACATCCAGAATGCAGGAGTGCGGAAGGTGTTTGCGTTGTTGGCAGACTCATTGGCTTTTTTCGCCGTAGGTTCTACGTAAATGATGTCATTTTGCTTCAAATTGTAGACAGGAGAAGAGTAAACGCTTTCAGAATTGGTCAAATCAATGCGATAAGCCGTTTGTTTGCCGTTTTCGTTTCTCAACACAAGCACGTTTTTGCGTTTGCCTTGAATGGTCAAGTCACCAGCTTGTGCCAAAGCATCCATGATGGTGATATGGTCGCGGTCGATGGGTTTACGACCAGGGGAAGCCACTTCTCCCAAAACAGAATAAGACATAGTGGCAAAATCGACGACCACCACTGGGTCGCGCACCACGCCACTCGACACGAGTTTGTATTTAATCTGATTAGCCAGTTCTGAACGAGTGAGTCCTGCCACATGAATTAGACCGAATTGAATCATATCAATCTGACCATTCGCATTCACCGTGTAGTTGGCTTTGGTGGAACCACCAGTGCTTGTTGCCACAGTCGGCATATTATAGATTTCCACCACCTTCGGGTCACGGCCGTGGATGCTGATGCTCAACTGGTCTCCTGGTTCCAATCGAATGTCTTGTGGCACCTGCAAAGTAATAGGGCTATCGGTGGGGATGTCTTGTAGGTAGGCGATGTCCTTAATGGTGTTGCAGCTGGTGACCATCAAGGCACATAC
>JABZGM010000329.1 GCA_015259235.1 Alloprevotella sp.
CTGGTGTGCCTTCGGTGGTGCGACCTACCAAGAGCACTCCTCCATCATAAGGCAGCATCTGAGGATTCTCCAGCACAGGGGCAGTATATCCGCTCGTGATGGGAGGGGGCATCAATTCCCAACGGAATTGATAGGTGCCACTGGTGTCCCATTTGCGTGTCCACACGCGAACAATTCCATTTTTAGTGCCACACATCACCCACTCTTGCAGATGATTCACAGCGCGTGCTGCAAGCACAGTGCCGGCTATGTTGGCATCGGGCAGATAAGCTGCGTCGGTACCGTCTACACTATCTTTGGTCCAAGTGGTGCCATCGGTGGAGGTGAATATCTCTGTGCCTTGCACACGAAACATGCGACCTTCGCCTTGCATCCTTCCTGCGGTGGGGAAGGTGAATCCTTGTGCAGTCCAAGCAGCTTCGGTGGGCTGTGTCCAGGTCACACTGTCTCCTTCTTCGTGGTGCACACGCACTTCGAGCGTGTAGTTGCGACGCGAC
This sequence comes from Alloprevotella sp., assembly GCA_015259235.1. Lineage (GTDB taxonomy): Bacteria > Bacteroidota > Bacteroidia > Bacteroidales > Bacteroidaceae > Alloprevotella. Next base: position 498 of record JABZGM010000329.1, read on the forward strand.
ACTCCGTCTAGTCCATAAACATGGAGCGTACGTGTCTTTGTCAAATCCACTGCTGTGGTGGTGCTGAAGACTGTGTCGGACTGATTGAGCAAACTCACCAGGCGTGCCACGCCACTCACCGTAAACGTCTGTGGCTTGACACTGCTCAGACTTGTGCCGAGTGGGAGCGAGTCTTGGTTGTAAATGGTGTTGCGCTCCTGATCGATGGTGAAAGCATAGTTAATACCAGCGATATTTTGCACATAACTGCTATCTTTTTTACCATCGGTAGTGCGTTTGTGCAGCGTGCGCTGCAGATTGCCCAGTCCAAAGGAAGTGACCACACAGTCTGTCGACACTTCTGCTGGTGAAGTGGTGTCGTCGTTGAAACATGCCGTCAATAAAGTAGTGCCCAGCATGAGGCACGCCATAGCAGGCAGGAGAGTATTCATTGGTTTCATGTGGCTACTTGTGAGTGCGTGAAAAGTGTCGGTTCGGACGATGTCCAACTTAGGCACTATATATCAATGTGCAAAAATAGAAAGACTTTTCCCAACTCAGAAACAAAAATCTGATTTTCTCTCTTTTTTTGCATTTTTCGGCTAGATTCTGCCGTATGAGTCTGTATATTTGTCCTTTTTCAGACTTTTCCTCTTTCTTAGATTGATGGCTTCTTGATGGCTATTTGAGCTGCTTCGATGACTCCTTCTCGCACCACCCTCTTTTTAGCATATCATGAAGCTATAATCCATTCAGACATCTATCGGTTTCACGTGGAGGGGAGCACACGATTGTTTTCCCTTTCTAGAAAATACTGTCTGAGCTCCCTTCTATTTTGCAGTGTGCTCCGCTCTTGTAGGGAAGCCACCAACGAGAGCGCACCGAGACTTTTCCACTTTTCCACACGCTTTTCTTTCTTCATCACTATATAAGTTCTTTTCTTTTTTAGAAGGAAAGAAGAGAAAGAGAATGACTTACTAAAAAAAGAAAGAACAACTACTGGTGTATGTATAGACGTTGTGGAAAATGTGGATAAATATCTTGTGATAGCTTCCAATGCCTTAGTATGAACGAATTGCAGTTTTTCCAGCTGCGTGGATAAACCTACTTTTTATTGTGAATATCTCATGTAGAACTTTGATGAAACTGTGGAAATCTGTTGATAATAAGTCTTTTGGTTCTTCCTTCAATGAGCTAGGTGTGAGTAGAAGTTATCCTTAAGTTATGCAAGGATTTTCCACTGTTTTTCTACCTCTTTTTCCACAATACTTTTACTTCCTTACAAGATTCATTTTCTGGTTGGCATCTTGTTGGTCGTTCGTTCTTGATGTAGGTCGCTATGTCTTCATACTAACAACAAACCATCTGTTCAGCCATCCAATAAAATAGGTTCAGAATCTAATGACCAATCAGGGCTTAATAA
>JABZGM010000032.1 GCA_015259235.1 Alloprevotella sp.
GTCTTGAAAAATAAGAGAGAAAAGCCGTTGAGAGACAATTTCTAGCCTTTATTTAGTAAGGAGAGAAAGACAATGTTGCACAATAGCTTCCGAGGCTTCGGGCAAACAAGCGGAGAAGGAGGGGAAATCGTTGAAGTCGATGAAGACGAATGTGCCATCTTCGCGAAGGATGGCATCACCTCCATAGATGGAAAATCCCGATTGTTGTGCCACTTGCGTGGCGGCGGTGTGCATGGCGTGGAAAGTTTGCTTCCACATTTGGGAGGATACAGCCAAATCCTTGTGGTGGTTGTGCTGTTCATGCCCAAATTTAGAGAATCCCTTCGGTGTGTGTGGCTCAGCATAAAAGAAGTTCGTGCCCACCACTCCGTAGAATTTCACCAGTTGTCCGTATATATGCTCCATCAGTAAGGCATCTTCGTTTGCGTGCTCGGAAAGAATCGCATCAAGTTGGGCGTGGTGCTCCACAAATTGTACATCGTTGGCGGAGGTTGTGGCTGTGTTGTTGCGTTTCCACCAGAGAGGGAAAGGGAGAGTGGATTTGAGGTCTGGAGTAATTTCGGAGGTGTGCCAATGCTTTGCGGCATGTCCACTCTCGGCAAACCACTGTTGGAAGTCGGTGCGTTGTGCTTTTTGCAGCGCGCGTGGGCTGTTGAGGACGGGCACACCGCATTCTTCTGCAGCTGAAAGGGCATGGAGAGCTGCCTCGCTGCGCGCCATGGAGAGAATGAGTGTGGACTTTTCCAACTGTGGTGGATGATTTTCAAATACTGCTTCGTCGAATGTGGCGACACTTACGCCTTGGAGCGCAAAGTTCATGACAAGGGAACGGAAGAGTGCTTCGTCACGTGCTTCAGAATTTGGAGAGTAACGAGGATGTCGAGCGATTAGTGTAAGCATATTAGACGTTAGGGGTCGCAGACCCTTCTTTCTCGCCACGACAAGCGTGGCTCGGGTATTGGAAGGTTAGACCTTAGAAATTAGACGTTAGACGTTAGAGGGCGCGGAATTGTTGGAGGCTCCAGGATAAGCGTAGCTAGGAAAGAAAGTTATATCCCTTCTTGCAAAAAAACTTCTGCCTTTGTGATGTCACTGGCGTGGTCTATGTCTAGGATTTTCTCAAAGAGATGAGCTTTTAGTCGCAGACCATCGGCGAGAAGACCGCGCTGAAAATTGCGCAAACGATGCTGACCTTCTGCCATGCAGCGCGAGAGGGTGATGAGTGCCTTTGGAGAAAGGGTGTAAATACCTCCAGAGATGAAAAGGTCTTGACCTAATTGACAGGAAGAGTTGCTTTCATTTTCTGTATGATTAGGCATTTCATCGAGAAATGCAGTGATTTCACTCTGATTTGTTGTGGCGATATAGAGCGGACTTTCGTCGTCTACGAAATCTGTAACTGCCATACAACCATCATATCCTTGTTGCAGATGTTGCGTTGCAGCTTCCAGATAAGCGCGAAAGGCTTCTTCTTGAAAAATCGTATCTACCGTGGTTAAGCAGAAGGGAGCTTCTTGCAAGTAGGGAGCGAGTGCCGCGAAGGTGTGCATAGACGATGGGGTGTCCGCTACCACGATGCGCAATGGCAAAGTGGGATTGTCTGCCATCAACTGCAATAGATGTTGATGAGTTTCGGGGCGTGCACTATTGACGGCAATGATGATTTCTTCTGCCCCACAGCGATGAAAGATGCGAATGAGTCTTTCGATCATGGGAACTCCGCAGAGCGGAATCAGAGGTTTCGGCTGAGGGACGCCTTCTGTGGCTAGACGACTGCCTTCGCCTGCGGCAATGATGGCAAATTTCATGTAGAGGTATGGAATTATCTTTTGTAGGGTGGACTGAATCTCGGAGTTATGTGATGAAGTTCTCGGAGCATTTCCAACCCCTAAACGAGGGATACAAAGGGAAAATAAGCAACGCAGCACCGCTTTCTTGGCGAAAGGGTGCTGCGTTTTCCTATTATAATAAGGAGAAAATTAGAAGATGACGCGCACCATAAAGCGGATACCCCAGCGCGTAATTGCAGGGTCGTCAATGTAGGTGAAGCGTCGCACATAGTCCACGTGAACAAGTTTGAAGATGTTGTGGATACCGAAAGCGGCTTCTACGTAGGGAATTCTAGGATTCATGGCATAGCCGGTGGGCTTGAATGTACCATTTTGGAATTCTCCTGGGAAGACGAATATATCGTCGCGGTTGCGGTTTTGTTCCAAATCAGGATTGTTTTTATCTGTGAGGCGTCCCCAGAGCACATTCACCCCGATGTGTTCGCGAATCTTCAAACGATTGATGAGCGGAATGCGGTTGAAAATCTTGCCGTGCAAGTTCCAGTTGAACATCAACTGCGCATATCTGTCGTTGAAGAACTCCATGTTGTTGACGAGGTTATACATATCGTCTTCGTAGACATAGGAGAGATTCGCCTTAGGCATGATGAGGAGCGGGAAAGGAACCTTGTTCCATTGCGCACCAGCTGCGAAGTCGAAGTCCATGCGTCCCCAAGAGTGGAGCCATACACGCTTGCGCACGCCTATCTCTGTGAGGTTGTAGGTGTAGTCACTGGCAAGTCCTTTCAAACCCACGGTGTGGGAGATGCGATAAATCGGAGCTTCCTTGTTCACCAAGATACGTCTTTGTTTCGTATTGATGTAGGCGACACCAGGTTGGTACTTGAGCGTCATCGAAAGATCCGTCATGTTGAGGAAATTTCGGTTGAGGTTGGCGAAATTGCGTCCGCTGTCTGGTCCCCAAGGTGTGATGGTGTAGGGCTGTCCTACCTCAGATTGGTGAGCGTGAGACACTGGTTGATAGAAGAGATGGTAGGTGGGCTCTGTCTGGCTGTGGCGAAGTTGTGTCTTCCATTGGAGGCCATCTTCCCATTCGCGGTCGAAAATCAACTTGAAACTGCGATCGTACATCATGTGCTTCACAGAAGACCACGTCAATGCACGGAACACATTGTCCTTATCTGTGTTGAGATATTGGTCGGATGGTACACCTACGTCATAAGAGTAGTTGAAGATGAGGTTGGCAGTGGGAAATTCCATGGGCAGATAAGCCTTCTTCTTGAAAGAATAGGTCATTTCTCCCATACCTTTCCAGCGTCTGTCGCGGAAGCCATACGCCAAGTAACCACGCCAAAAGAAGTGGGGATTGAAATTCGCTGTGGTTTGTGCTGAAGCACGAAGGCGAAGTCCATCCACGGGGTTGGTGGTTACCATCGTGTTTACTGGACCTACGTCCAATTTTGAGGGATGTTCGTCGTCGATAGACGTAGGCACGAAGTTCTCAATCAGAGATTTTCCAACCCAAATGAAGGGTTTGATGCCCGGAATGTTCATGATGCGCTTCACAAAGAGGGACGTTTGGTCTTCCGACTTGGTGAGTTGTTCTGTGCGGTGCTGAGCCCAGAACTTGTCTTCTTGCATCATCGCATCGGGTTCTATCTTGGTGTTGCCACGGAATCGGAACAGACGATCGGAAAGTGGCTCAAAAGAGTAGTTAGTATACTCTGTATAGCGTTTCACCTCCAAAGTTTTCAAGAATTTAGCAGCTTCCAACAAGACAAACATGTCGTTTTTGGCTAGAACTTGCTCACCGCTGGGTAATTGGGTGAACTGTTGGGCGATGTTGATGCGCTTCACGTAGTTGACCGTTGACTTGATGGGGATGCTGATGTCGGCTTTGGCGATGCGGAAGGTGGAGTCCGCCATAATGTAGAGGGAGCCTGTGAAACCGAAGTCGCGAGAGTTATTAGGACCAAACGACACTTGGATGCACTTGTTGCCATCAACGTAGGTGGTGTCCTCGATAAAGTAGCGATAAAATGCGATAGCTCCGTTCGTGGCTATGGGGCTCAAGAACTGCGATTGGACAAAGCGGATGTCGTCTTCGTAGATATTCACCTCCGTGAAGACGTCTTGGAGCATAGAAGCTAGGATGTCACCCGTGTCGATGAGTTCATTCATGCCTGTCGTGCGTTGACCTTTGATGATGCTCTTTTTCTCGTCCTGCTTCTTGCGATAAATCTCTTGCGACACTGTCTCATCCACCGAGAGCGGAAGGATGAGTTTACCAGTTTCGGGTGAGGTTTCCACGTGTTCCTTGAGGAAGGGCATAGCTTTGAAAGTGCCTTCTTCAAAGACTTTGGGGGTGATGTCGCTCAGGGCAAAGGAGAGTTTGTCGTACTTCTCTACGCTGTAGTAGTCGCGCTGGCGGAGGTTGCTAGCCTTTTTGGCGGCAATCACCTTTTCCATCAAGATGACCGCAGGGTTGTTCTTGCGAGAATACTTTTCGCGCTTCGCCTGTACCACTGCTGTATTAAGGTTCATGTCGATGGTGCGCAACTTAACAATGAGCGAATCTGCTGTCGATTTGGGGTGTAAGCTCTGGGTTTGATAGCCAATACTTGAGACAATCAGTTTTCCTCCCTTGCGGAAAGGAATTGAAAAACGGCCTTCAGCATCAGTTTGCACCGCACCCTTCGTGCCATCATAAAAGACATTGGCGAAAGGAGTCGACTCGCCCGTCTTGGCATCAAGCACGCGGCCCACCAATCGTTGGGCACTGGCTGACAAACAGCCTAGCATAAGGAGCGGTAGCAAGAGGAGAAATCTCTTCATATAGGGAGAAAGTGTTAGCAATAATCTAATTAAGTGGAAAAAGAACCAGGGTCGTTTAGTTTTGACGTGGGCGACGATCCTCACGATGATGACGAGGAGCGAAGGGAAGTGGGTTTGCATTTACCTCGTCGTAGCTTAGGCGGTGGCGATAAATGTCGATAGCCGCATAAATAGCTTGGAGGAGGGAGAGTTCCGAAGCCACACCCTTGCCTGCAATGTCGAAAGCCGTGCCATGGTCTGGGGAGGTGCGCACGATGTTTAGCCCTGCCGTGAAGTTTACTCCATCTTCCATGGAGAGCGCCTTGAAAGGTGCGAGCCCTTGATCGTGATACATCGCGAGAACTGCGTCAAAATGGCGGTAAGCTCCTGCACCGAAGAAGCCGTCAGGGCTGTAGGTGCCGAAAACGGGGAGGCCTTCGGCTTGCAACTGCGCGATGAGGGGCTGAAGCACGTCTTGTTCTTCCTTGCCCAATAAGCCTCCATCGCCGTTGTGTGGGTTGAGACTGAGCACAGCTATGCGAGGTGCTGAACAATCAAAGTCGCGCTTTAGGCTGGCTAGGATTTGGCGAATGCAAGCCTCCACGCGCTCTATGGTAATCTGCTCAGGCACTTCCTTGATAGGCACGTGCACTGTTGCCAAAGCTACGCGAAGCAACTCATTCATTAAAATCATCAAGGCACTGCCTTCGCAGCGTGCTTCAAAAAACTCCGTATGTCCAGGAAATTGGAAAGCCTCGCTTTGGATGCTCGCCTTGTTGATGGGGCAGGTTACCACTACATCAATCTTGCCAGCTTTGATGTCTTCAACTGCGCGTTCGAGTGCTTGGTGTGCCCATCGACCAGCTTCTGCCGAAGGTTGCCCAAAGTTCACTTGCACCTCAGCGCCTTCTGTCACATCGACCAAATTAAGTTGCCCATCTTTGGCTGCCTCAGCTGAGGCTACTACTTTCCATGTGGTCTCCAGTCCGAGTTGTTGGCAGTGCACTTGGGCTGCTTGGTCACTACCATAGAGGATGGGTGTGCAAAGTTCAAAGAGAGTGGGTTGAGAAAAGGCTTTGAGAATCGTCTCATAGCCGATGCCGTTCATATCTCCGTGGGTGATGCCCACGCGTATCTTATGTGTCATGTTGTTGATGCTGAGAAAGAAATGTCTATTCTTCTGAAGTGATAGTGAGAATGCACAACCGTCTAGTGTTTACTGCTAAACAATACAAGAAAACTATGCCAGACTCTGTGGAAACTTCTCACAAAGGATCGGTTACGCGCGTTCCTCTTCCATGCGCTTGGTGGTGAGCATACCACAGGCTGCGTAGATGTCTTGTCCGCGTGAAGCGCGAATGGTGGTGGTGATGCCGTGATTATTGAGATAATCGCGCATGCGCTCCATCGCCACTTCATCTGTGCCGTCAAAACGTGTGTCGGGGATGGTGTGGAATCGAATCATATTGATGCGACAATCCAAGGGAGCCAAGAGTTTAATCAAGGCTTTGGCGTGCTCTATCGAATCGTTGATGCCTTTGAAGACGATGTATTCAAAAGTAAGTCGGCGTTGCTTTGCGCCTTCTGCGTAGTCCTCGTTGGTCTTGCGGCAGAAATCATATTGACTCAGCAACTGGACCAGGTCCTCAACGCCAAAAGCACGTTCGGCAGGCATCATCGCTTTGCGCTCATCTGGCAAAGGATGGTGGAGAGAAACCGCTAGCGAACAGTTGCTTTCATTGAGGAAACGAATCAAACCTTTGGCGACTCCCACGGTAGACACCGTGATGCGCTTTGGACTCCAGCCATATCCCCATTCGGCAGTCATGGCTTTGGTGGCGCGGAGCACATTTTCGATGTTGTCCATCGGCTCACCTTGACCCATAAAGACGATGTTGGTGAGTTGTTCGCGCTGAGGGAGCGAATAAATCTGGTTGAGAATGTCGGCAGCCGTGAGGTTTGCCATGAAGCCTTGTCTGCCAGTCATGCAAAATTCACAAGCCATCTTGCACCCCACTTGCGAAGAAACACAGAGCGTGGCGCGTTTGCCATCAGGGATGTACACCGTTTCGATGTAGTGTCCGCGCTCTGTCTTGTAGAGATATTTGATGGTACCATCTTTGGATTCCACGCTTTCCACAGGAGTTGAGATACCGATTTGATAGCCCTCTGTGAGCTTTTGTCGCGCAGCCTTGGAGAGATTGGTCATCTCGTCAAAGGAGCGCGCATGCTTGTCGTAGAGCCAACCACAGATTTGTTTTCCCACAAACTTGGGTAAGCCCAAAGCGAGTGCCACTTCTGTGAGTTCTTCGAGCGAAAGTCCAAGAAGCGATGGTTTGTTGCCCATGTTATTGTGGGCTGTTGCCGATGAGTGACTCGTATTAGTCTTGTTTGTTGTAGGAGTTGTCATGTTTGTCTCTATGTTGTAGACAAGCTATTCCTTGCAAAAATACGGATTTTTAGACGAATAGCCTTTCGTTTTCTGAGCAAAGTCCCAAAAATGAAGCGTAATTTGACACACTTTTTGCGAAGTGCCACATGAGATTTCCAAAATCGATAGTACGTAAGCCATAAAATGATTTTTTTTTCTAGTATTACAATGTAGATGTTGATTAAATGTTACCTTTGTACCCTCTCTAATATCTCGGCTATGGCCTGTGAAGTCTTATTGACAGAACTTATGTTCAACTAACTTTACGATTATGTATATCCTATTTTCTTTGCTGCCAGCTTTATTTTGGGGGCTTTTACCTCTAGCAGTTGCTAAAGTTGGCGGACGTCCTATTCAACAAATTATAGGAACAACCGTCGGCACTTTTCTTGTGGCTTCGTTGGTCTTCCTTGTACAACGTCCTGAAATTGGGCAGAGTATTTTTGGCTGGTGCGCCCTGTCGGGTGCTTTTTGGGCATTTGCTCAAATGCTACAGTATCGTTCTTTTGAGCAAATCGGAGTTTCCAATGGTATTCCTATTTCTGTGGGGATGCAATTAACAGCAAATGCTGTGGTGGGTACTCTGTTTCTTGGAGATTGGCCGACTTTGGGTGAACGCATCCTGGGATTCGGTGCCATTGCCATCATTGTTATTGGTATTTATCTCACCACGTTGGAAGAGAAAAAAGAGTCTGTGTCCAACGCTAGTGTGGAACTATTGCAAGAGGTGGGTGGTGTCTCTCATGATGAATCGAAAGCTCCTCAAAGAGATATGCGAGGTGGATTGATTACACTCACCATTGCTACCGTGGGCTATGTGGGCTTTTCGTTTATTCCTGCCAAATTTCATGTGTCTGGTCAAGTTGCATTTTTCCCACAAGCTCTTGGAATGGTGGTTATGTCTCTGTTGCTTTCTCTTTTCTTTCTACGTCAGCGTCCATTTTCTAAAAAGAGTGCCCAAAACTTGCTAGGTGGTTTTATCTTTGCCATCGCAGTTCTGCTTTATCTTATATCGATTGAGTTTAATGGAGTGTCCATTGCTGCTTCTATGGCTCAGATGAATGTAGTGCTAGCTACTCTTGGTAGTATATATATTTTGGGAGAACGTAAGACGAAGTGGGAACTTAAACGTGTTTTCCTCGGACTATTCTTAGTTGTAGTAGGAGGTTTCCTCATTGGTCTTACTTCTGTAGACTGGGTTAAAAACCTCTTTTGAAACTTCTTCTTGTACTCCTAACTGATAATTCTCAGGTTGTAGCCGTAAGAAATTAGAGCTGTTTTTTTTACTGCTCCGAGAAGATTACACAAAACATGGAATGAACTTGGAAAAAGTTGTGTTGTCAACGAGCACATCCAATAAATGACTATCTTGGCTCCACATATTTAGCTGAATGTCAAACTAAAATCAAGCAGCCATGAGAAGTGTTGCTAGATGAGACGGAGCGTAGCTGATGCTTTGATTGTAGGATATATCGCATGATTGATACTGCGCAAGCCTATCAGAACGAAGGAGGAGTGGGACGTGCTATTCAGAAGAGTGGTATCAAACGCGAAGACGTTTTTGTTGTTGACAAAATATGGTTTTCGCAGTATGCAGGAAATTCTGCAACAAAAAGCATCGAGGGGAGTTTGCGCAAACTAGGGACTGACTATATTTATGGATGTCATCCCCGCGGTCAACCTAATGCTGAAAGAGGGACCATAGGATAGTGATGTTTGATTGTCGTTATAACATAAAAAAGCTCCATCTCATTGAGATGAAGCTTGGGGAGTACACTCTCAGGGATTCGAACCCTGGACCCACTGATTAAGAGTCAGTTGCTCTACCAACTGAGCTAAGAGTGCAGTGCTTAGTAGCATTGTTTCCTTGTTTCGGGTGCAAAATTACGCGCTTTTTCTGAGACCTCCAAATGTTTCTGCGTTTTTTTCGCGTTTTACCTCGAAAAAAGTCGATTTTGCATTGAAAATCGCCCTAAAAGAGCGTAGCGACCTCATAAATTTGCCCTAGTTTGTTTAGTCTCTGGAGAAAAGGTCGCGAGTGTAGACTTTGTTTCTCACATCGTCTAGTTGTGGATCGTAGCGATTGGCAATGATGGCTTGCGACATGGATTTGAATTTCTCCAAATCATTGACCACTAAGCTACCAAAGAAGGTGCTGCCATCTTGGAGGGTAGGCTCATAAACGACGACAGTGGCTCCCTTAGCTTTGATGCGTTTCATTACACCTTGGATCGAACTTTGGCGGAAATTGTCGGAATTGGCTTTCATCGTCAGTCGATACACACCAATCACGCAGTCTTTTTCGTTGGCAGGATTGAAAGCTGGGTTTTCCCCATAGTATCCTGCTGCGCGCAACACGCGTTCGGCGATGAAGTCTTTGCGCGTTACATTAGATTCCACAATGGCACGCACCAAATTCTGGGGCACATCTTGATAGTTCGCCAGAAGTTGTTTGGAGTCTTTAGGCAAACAATAGCCACCATATCCGAAGGAAGGATTGTTGTAGTCGTTGCCGATGCGTGGATCAAGGCAAACGCCATGTATAATCTGCTCGGTGTTGAGTCCTTTGAGTTCGGCGTAAGTGTCGAGTTCATTGAAATAACTCACGCGCAGTGCGAGATAAGTGTTGGCAAAGAGCTTTACTGCCTCGGCTTCTGTGAGTCCCATGAAGAGCGTGTCGACGTCGGGTTTCAAAGCTCCTTGTTGAAGCAGAGCGGCAAAGGTGCGAGCTGCTTCGTCCAGTCGAGCATCGCCTTCGGGACGTCCCACTATGATGCGCGAAGGGTAGAGATTGTCGTAGAGCGCTTTGCTTTCTCGTAGAAATTCAGGCGAGAAGATGATGTTGTCGCTCCCCATTCGCTGGCGAATCTGTGCAGTATATCCCACGGGGATGGTGCTTTTAATGACCATGATGGCTTTGTCGTTGACAGCCATCACAGCTTCTATCACGGCTTCTACGGCAGAGGTGTCGAAGAAATTGCGTTGCACATCGTAGTTGGTGGGAGCTGCAATGACCACAAAGTCAGCATCTCGATAGGCACTCGCAGCATCGAGGGTGGCAGTGAGATGAAGTTCCTTTTCTGCCAGATATTTTTCGATGTATGTGTCTTGGATGGGGGAGCGTCTAGCGTTGACGGCATCGACACGTTCGGGAACGATGTCAACAGCAGTGACGTGATGGTGCTGTGCAAGGAGAGTGGCGATGCTCATGCCGACATATCCAGTGCCAGCGACAGCGATGTTATAAGTATTCATGGGGTAAATCGTTGTAGATGACCATGTGTTGCGCAGGGGGCTTGTGCTGGAAGTGCGCAAGTGTGCTGTAGGGTGTAAAGGCTTTTAAGAAAAAAAGCGAGTTTCGATGAGAAACTCGCCTAGTCGTTTGTGCCATTTAGTGGTAGTGCCTACGGGAATCGAACCCGTATGTCATGCGTGAGAGGCATGTATCCTAACCATTAGATGAAGGCACCTTAAGGTGCGGAAGGTGGGGGATTCGAACCCCCGGTACGGTTGCCCGTACGTCAGTTTAGCAAACTGGTGGTTTCAGCCACTCACCCAACCTTCCTTGGGTGCATTTGTTTGTCAAACGCAGTGCAAAAGTAGGTACTTTTTTTCAAACGACCAAGAGTTTGGATGAAAATCTTTGGAGAAAATGCGATTTTCATGGGATTTAGAAGGCGAGAAATCCTTACGTCAGGGTAGAAGGGGCTGTTTTTGTTCAAAGAGTCGTATCGAAAACAGAAGGGAAATCCTAGCTGGGAGGGTGTATATACCTTATTATTGCATATATTCTCGTCATAGTTGGGCGAAAATTCGTATCTTTGCCTAGTATAAAATTGCTGTTTCTCGTCTGAAAATCGCATTGCTCATGATTCATTCTCGCACTTCTGCACTTGCACTTCGTTGTGCCCCTCTTCCGCTTGTCCGCATTGGTTTTGTCGGTCTAGGCAGAAGGGGACTTGCTACGTTGCGCCGTTATCAATATATAAAGGGTGTGGAGGTCACTGCTTTGGCAGATTTGTCGGAAACCTGCGTGGCGTCAGCAAAGTCAGTGCTGCAAGGTTGGCATAAGTATGAGGAAGTGGGAGAATCCTCTGAAAGTTGGGCTCATTGCTCAGCAGAAAAGCTCCAATGCTACGTGGGGAAAGATGGCGCATCCCGACTGATTCATTCGGGTGAGGTGGATGTGGTGTATCTCTGTACCGATTGGGCTTCTCATACTCCCTTGGCTGTGGAGGCAATGCGCGCTGGTAAGCATGTGGCAGTGGAAGTTCCTGCTGCTACCTCCGTGGAGGAATGCTGGATGTTGGTGCGCACGGCAGAAGAAACGCAGCGACATTGCTTCATGACGGAGAATTGTTGCTATGACTGGTTTTCGCTCGCCACGCGCTCTTTATATAATGGTGGTTTTTTCGGTACGTTGACGCATGCTGAAGGCGGTTATCTGCATGATTGGCGGAAGTTTTTTGCCGATGCTCAAACACAGAGCTACGAGCAAGGCGCTTTTCAGGGGGGCAATCCCTATCCCACGCATGGTATTGCTCCAATAGGGCAATTATTGCGCGACAATGACGACCGTATGGTGCGACTTGTGTCAATGACGGGCAGAGCAATGGGGCATGAAAGTAGTTTGGGACATGCCAATTCTACCCTAATCACAACGGAGAAGGGCGTAACCATTTTGCTTCAGTTTGACTGTACCACGCCACGCCCTTATAGCCGTTTGCAAACGCTCTGTGGCACAAAAGCCTTTGCGCAGAAATATCCTAATGTTACTTTACAAACGGATGATGGAGTTTGGACCAAAGAGGAAGCTGAAGCCCAGTTGTGGAGCGCTCCTCTGACGCCCCAGATGAAGTTGTGGCAGGAGGGTAAGGCGCGTGGTTTGGAAAATCCGATGAACTATGCCATGGATGCACGGTTCATAGCGTGTTTGCAGGCAGGTTTGCCCCTTGACATCGATGTATATGATGCTGCGGAATGGTCGTGCCTTGTGGAGCTTACCCGAGCTTCGGCTGAACAAGGGGGAATGCCTGTGGAGATTCCTCGTTTTCGTCCATAAAGTAGTGCTTCGCCTTTCCTGCTCGGTAGCGATAGATGCTGTCTTCTGCCATCTTTGTTGCTGCTAAGCTAAGGTTATCGATAATTATTTTGACTCAACTCTAATTAGATAAGACTATGAATATCGTATTTCTCGATAGTTTTGTGCTCAATCCTGGCGACCTCCAGTGGGGACGCTTGGCAGAATTTGGGCAGTTTACGGTGTATGACCGCACTCCTTCCAACCAAATCGTGGAGCGCGCCAAAGATGCTGAGGTGATTATCCTCAACAAAAAGCGCATGACGGAAGAAATCTTTGCGCAACTCCCCAAATTGCGCCTCATCTTGGTTTGCGCCACGGGTTATGATGTCATTGATCTCGAAGCTGCGCGCCGACACGGTGTGACCGTGTGCAATGTTCCAGCTTATAGCACGCTGGCAGTGGCGCAGCACACATTGGCGCTCCTTCTTGAGCATACCAATCGTGTGGGACATTATGCCGAACTCAACCGCGGTGGCTACTGGGCGCGCAGTCGCGACTTCAGTCTTTGGGACGAAGCTGTGGAAGAACTCGCACAACAGCGCATTACTATAGTAGGGTGGGGAAACATCGGCAGAAAGGTAGCAGAATTGCTCCGAGTGCTGGATGCTGAAGTGTGCGTGGTGACGAGCCAAGCTGCGGAATCTTTGCCTGAAGGTGTGAAGAAAATCACGATGGATGAGGCGTTTGCTACATCAGCTGTGGTTTCTCTCCACTGTCCCTTGAAGCCCGAGAACAAAGCCTTTGTGAATGCAGAACTTTTGTCGAAGGCGCGCAAAGGATTGGTGCTCATCAATACCGCGCGCGGCGGATTGATTGATGAAAAAGCTGTAGCCGAAGCCCTGCACAGCGGACAACTTGCTGCGTATGCTTGTGACGTGCTGGCACAAGAGCCCCCTGCTGCCGACAATCCCATACTTTCCGCGCCCAATGCTTATGTCACTCCCCACATTGCTTGGGCAGGTGCTGCCGCTCGTGGTCGCATCATTAGCATCATGGCAGATAATCTCGAGGCTTTCCTCGCTGGAACTCCACAGAATGTGGTGAGCTAAACACCTGCCACGCACTTTTGTTGCCCCTTGTTGGGAGCATTATACAAAGCATCCCCCATCGTTCATATAGAGCGATGGGGGATGTTGTTTTTAGACTAATGGTTTTGCAAGTGTGAGGTTGAATCAAAATGAAGGGAAAGTCAAGTTAGTCAAAATTGATGATGACTTTTCCTGTAGAACCGCGTTGTGCCACTTGTTGCAAGGCTTCGTTGGTTTGCACAAAGGGGAAGGTATGTTCCACTGAAGGGTGGATATCAAGTTTTTCTACCAAAGTTGCAATCTCCGCTAGTTGTTTACCATTGCTTTCTACGAAGAGGAAATCATAGGTTGCTCCCACTTTGTTTGCTTGCTGAGTGGTTTTCCATGCAGCCAAACCGAAGAGCCATTGTTTCCATAAAGGAAGTCCAAAGCGTTGTGCGAAAGAACGATTGGGAAGACCGCGGAGGGACACCATTTTTCCTCCATGTTTGAGGATATTCATTTGGCGTTCCAGTTCTTTGCCTCCCAAACTGTCGAGCACGAAGTTCACCTTGGGCAAATGTTCGAGGTAGTCTTCTGTGCGATAGTCTAGATATCTGTCAGCACCCAAAGCTAGTACGCGGTCTCTGCTCTGAGCATTGCCGTTGGTGTAGACCACAAGTCCGCGTGCCTTGGCGAGAGGAATTGCCATAGCTCCCAAACCACCCGAACCTCCTGAAATGAAAATGCTCTGACCAGGCTGAGGTTGCATCAATTCGAGGGCTTGAAATGCGGTGAGGGCTGTGAGGGGAATAGCTGCTGCTTCCTCAAAAGACAAATTGTTAGGCATGAGTGCAACGGCATCTTCAGGCACAGCGACGTATTGAGCAAAAGCCCCGATTTGCTTTGTGGGAAGACGAGTGAAAACTTTCTGTCCCACAGTGAAGTTTTTGACGGATTCCCCCGCTTCAACTACGACTCCCGAGCATTCGTTGCCTATGGTGAGCGGTAGAGTGTAGGGAGTTACGAGTTTTACTTCACCTCGTGTGATGAGGTTGTCAAGTGGATTGACACCGGCTGCTTTGACTTCTATGAGAATCTCATGAGGGCGCAGTGTGGGACGGGGAATATCTACAGACTGTACTGAGATATCTTTGGTGTTATATTGTGATATTTGAAAAGCTTGCATAGTAGAAAAATAGGGGTATTGTGATGAGGTGTACAATATATGATAAGAAATAGATGAATGCAGGATAAGGTGTTCTGAGGATTGGATAATTGTGTGTTCAGTTTGCAAGTTGTATGCCAACTTATCTGTTGTTCTCTATCAATAAAAGGATGTCGCTATGAATAGCTGCTATATATAGAGTTGGAGTATACTTCTGGTAATGGAACTCGTGCTAGATTACTGAAACATCATCGCACTTATTAACGAATCTAATGGATTTACGCGGTGTGGTGTGTTAAAATCAGAGGGGAAAAATCTCTAGATTTTAGGTGCATCTAGAGAAGAAATAAATAGACCTTGGGAGCTGTTTTTTATTTTGTCTGCAGCTTCGAGTAGTTTTGTGGGACGTTTTCAAAATTTCGTCGGACATTTTCAAAATTTCGTCGGACGTTTTCGAGATTTCAAGGGAAGAAATTGGAGCGATGTCCGATGTTTTTTGCTTAGAAATAGGGCGTTTTCGTTCATTTATGGCTGATATTTACAAAAATGGGCGAATTTCATGCGAAAAGTGCAAGTTTATGCAGTTTTCTAAGCCTGCGAGAATCGCGTATTTCCGAACTAAGATATTGTAGTTCTAAAAGTCGCGTTAAATGGAAGGATAGGAAATGTGAGCAATGCTTACATCTGTTACGTTGTTGCCTGATTTCATGAGTGAAGATGCATAATTGTATGCGGACATCAATTTCGCTTGCAGTATGGTACAAAAAAGAGGAACGCGCCAACCATTTGGATGGCGCGTTCCTCGTGAGAATAGAATTGTTAAACCCAAATCAGTCATTAGATCCTGAACAGATTTCATTAGATTGTTGAGCGGATTGTTTACCGTGAGTTCGAAGGCGTAGTGGGCTACGG
>JABZGM010000330.1 GCA_015259235.1 Alloprevotella sp.
GCTAATAGCGAGAATACATAGCTGTAATAGGCGTCTCGAGCAGTGGTAGATGATTGCTTAGAGAAAGAAACACCATCTCGTGGATAGCCAAACTCTTCCATTACCAGCGGTTTGTTGATTTTGGCACAAATCTCTAAATGTCGATCTAAATAGTCCTTGGTATATTCTTGAACGCGTTGCATATTTTGCATTAGCGAGTCTTTCTTAGCCCAACCCCAATTGTAAGGCCAAATGTGCACATTGCAATAGTCGATATTGGCATCGGAACAGATGCGTTGCCACGCATCATAATCAGCCTCACAACCAAACGCTCCTTCAGAACCTACGCTCACTAGATGTCGCTTATCGATGCTCTTCATCATTGCTGCAGCCTTAGCTATCCACGCTTCGAATTGAGGCAGGGCTGCCTTATCGAATGCACGTGGCTCGTTACATATTTGCCAAGACATAATAGCAGGGTCTTCTGTGTAGGGCTTTCCGGTGTAGCGGTTGGTGCGTTTGAGTATGAAATTGAGGTGATTGAAAAACAACTGTTGCGCCTTTTGATTGGTCGCGAATTGCGCAGCATACTTAACGTAGGCAGAATACCCCACCTCGTTAGGCTGTAATGCTTTGCCTGCACCTGCGTTTTCGAGGTAAAAGCCATAACCTCCACTCCATTCCCAAGAGTTATTAAGATAGAGTACTGCCACCATTCCACGACGTTGAAGCTGTAACATCAGATAGTCGAGACCATCTAATATCGTGTCGTTATACACACCCGGAGAAGATTGAAGCACTGGCGATGCTTTCCATTTGATGCCTTCTTCCCCATCGCTCCCCACCAAGATACGTAGATTGTTGATGCCCAAACGTTTCATTTCGTCTAGTTCACGGTTCAGTCTTTTTCTGTTTCCGCCCTTTCCTTTCGAACCCAGTATGGCGCCATACCAATAGTTTGTTCCGATGTAAGTATAGGGTTTGCCGTCACGATAGAGTTTTCCGTTCTCTACTGTAACAAACGATTGTGCCTTTACGGCTGTGGCACAAACAAGCAATAGTGCCATCATGTAATATCTTACTTTGTTCATTGCATTTTACTAGGTTGGTGAATGCTACAATCCCCAATCGGTCCTTAGATTCTGAACAGATTTTATTGGATTGTTGACGAAAACTCCCCACCGACACGAGGATTGGTGGGGAGTTTTTATGGCTACTATTGGAACGATTGGTGCGTCCAATAGGCGGTATACAAAGAGTTATTTCACTTCTTTCAAGCTCTTAGCAATGGGTTCAAACTTGCCCTTGCCTGTAACCTTGAACTTCACTTCGTAGTTCTTGGTAGCACCATCGTAAACCATGAACTTAACGGTATAGACGACGTCAACTCCTTGCACAGGCACTGCATCAGCATAGTTCAAAGACAAACCAGCGGCGAGAGTTTCGTAGAGATTCTTTTGAAGCAGAGCAGGAATATCTGCGTCTTTCACATCCTTAAATGCTGCAGGAGTGTTCTTACGAACGGTAGTAGCACTAAAGTCTACGTTGTTGTAGTGTGAAGAAATACCAGAATAGCTTTCAGCGTTGCCACGAGCATCAATGTAATCAGCTCCCTTCTTTTCCTTCACCCAGTTGACGATGCTTTGATAGAAAGCCTGAGTAGGCTTGTCGCCACGCGCACCGAGTGTCACAACTGTGGAGGGGTCAAACACCCACTTGTGGTTGTTGAGCACAAATTGGTCCTTACCAGGCTCCATGTTCACCTTTTGGTCGCCCACCACGAGGCTATCGAGCTGTACGGTGGTGGTAGCACCTGTCTTGCCGTTACCATCATAGCGGAGAGCGAGTTGCACTTGCTGACCAGCATACTTGGAGAGATCGGCATTGATGGCTTGCTTGAAAG
>JABZGM010000331.1 GCA_015259235.1 Alloprevotella sp.
GGAATGCAAGAAGGGTCGTGCGTTCTTGTTTTGAGAGAATCAATGTATAAGCTAAGCCTCCCAGAGAAACGATGTAGAGCAATGTGGTGAGTACTAATCGTAAGAGTGAATGAGAGATATAGCCTTCTATTGCAAAAATAGGGAGAGTGGCTATCAATACGGTGAAGGAAACCTTTGCCATGGTGAGGAATAATGGTAGCTGAGGTAATTCCGGGAGCACTCTTTTAAGGATGGCAGCACGTTGGAATATCTCACCACATCCACCAATGGCAATCACTATGAAAGCATGGAGATAGTTGTGATAGGTGCTATAAAGCCAATAAATGATGATGAATTGCGCCAGCACATAAAGTCCGCCTACTATGGAGTTGAGTTGCATTTTCCCTATAGCGTGAATGCTTTTTCCAAAGGGGGCAGTCATTATACCAAAGAAGGTGGCAAGTAATATGAAGCGCAAAACGTGAGCTGCATCTATCGGCACCGATCCTAACCATAGTTGGAAGAGTGTTTCGGCATTAAAGGCTATGGGTACGGCGAACAGGGCGAATACGATAGAGGTAAACAATAAATTTGTGTTCAGTGCTCTTTGCATCTCAGTGAGATTGCCTTGTGCATATTGTTTGGTTACAGAAGGAAAGAATGCCGTTTGTATGGGACCGGTAAATGATTCCACAGACCCTGAAACAGTGGTGGCAACACTGGTGGAGGTGTTATAGCGTAGTCCAAAAAAGATGTTGACGAGATAGTTTCGTGATTGATTGAAAATGGCTAAGCAAAAATTTCCGAAAAGTTCCCATGCCACAAAAGAAAGAATGGGTTTGAGTCGTAAGAAGGGTACACGATGTAGGAGGAGAACCTCTTGGAATTTTTGTATGCAATAGTAGCGTAGATATACGATGACAGCAACATTGGAGATGGCACCTAGCACTGTATAAACTACGAGTTTGTCCATGGAGGTGTATTTCACATAGATGGCAGAGAACAGTGAGTCTATAGACGTTACCAATGAAATGTAGGCGTAGATGGTGAATTTTTCTCTAGCTACAATGACTGCACTATAGGGGACTTGAGTGATGCCTAAAAATATGCCTAGAATGGAGAATTGCAACACTATCATGGCTGTGTTCATCCTCGCTGCGGGAATATCCAGTTTATGATGCAAAAGATAGATGCCTGCAACCTCGCATACACCAACCAGAATGATTGCTAACACCAAATGAGCAAAGAAAGTTGCCGTGAAGGTTTCGCGAATAGCTTGTTCGTCTCCTCTGCCAATTTCAAAAGTGAGAAATCGAGAAGTGGCAGAGGCTAGAATGCCTGCTATGAAGGTGAAAGCAGGGAGCAATCCACCTATTACCACGTTGATACCATAGTCTTCCACACCCAGTGCATTCAATGTGATGCGTGAGGTGAACAAGCCGATGATGATGGCGAGTACTGATCGAATCATCAACAATGAGGCATTGCGCGAGGCACGGCGAGCACTGAACACTCTCTCTTCTTGTGACGAAGAGGAGGCGCTTCCGTTGAGCGTAGCATCGTTGTTTTGAGGAGATTGACTCTTTTGTATCATTCGTTTTTCTTCTTCGTGTAGGCGCATATTATCCCCTATCGGTCATTAGTTCCAAGGGGACACGTTGTAGCAGGGTACTAGAATGGAGATGAGAGGATGATTCATTGTGTGTCAAGGGGGAAATTACTGATAATAGAATATACTATGCTTGTTCTTGTTTTCTTGAACCATAGCCGTATCCATATCCATACCCACCATAGCCGTAGCCGTATTTGTGGTAGCCATAGCGACCAAGAGCATCGGTGGTGCCGTTGAGCAGGAGGGTCAAGTTGTTGTATTTCTTCTCAGCATACCAA
>JABZGM010000332.1 GCA_015259235.1 Alloprevotella sp.
GCACCATGTCGAGGTGTGCCAAGGGGGCATAACCGGCATCAGCTCCCGTAAACACCTTTCCGTCGAAAATACGCGCTATGTTGCTGCCCACCGTGAGTTTATCCCACACTTGGGTGCTCAATTCTGAAAAGTGGTCTCTTCTACCTCCATTGCTTTCTGTGGGCGCAAACCAGTTGACGCCTTCGTTGGCAATGAACCAAAAATCGTAGGTGCCAGGAAGGATTTTGATGGGTCGTCGCCATCTTGATTGTTCACCTGAGGTTTGAGTGAAGCGATCGGTCAACTCGGTGGGGTTGTCCTCTTTCTCGTTGTAGACGATAGTGCCGGTTTGGCTGTCTGAAATAATCATACGCAGACTCACCACTTTGGATTCCCAGTCACTGGTTGTAGGAGAAATCTCGTCATTGGAAACAGCACCTGCAGCGCGAGTGTTCTGCATCGTCACACTAGTGGAGAGCCAAATGGGTGTTCCGCCCTTTTCGCGCTCCGTGCCCACCAAGGCATAATCCTTGGCACAGCTCACCAACGCTAGGCAGGCCAGCAGGCTCAAGGCATATTTATGAAATGATAGTTTCATTTGTCGTTGTTGCTATTGTTCGGTTTGAAAATCGTTCGCCACTTTCGTTACTGACGTGCGGCATCCACATAGGCAGGGTCTTCTAATTCAGCTGGTGCTAGCACCGGCAACACACTCGTAGCCTGATATTTCTCCTTAAATGTCTGCCTAAAGGAATCGTAAAACTCAAAAGAGTGTTGGAAGCGTCCAGAATTGTCAAATTGATAGGTCTTGAAGTTAGGGATATTTCCGTTATAACCATTCTTCACCGCCATTTGGAAGACTAAACCGACATAGGCTCCCACACGAGCAGACTCCTGAGGTCTACCAGGTCCAACAGGTGTGGGTGAACCTGGCACGTGAAATACGCGAAGCGTGATACCTCGACTCACATCGGGTTTCCAAAAGTTACCCCAGAATTCATTGTACGGGGCTTGGTCCATCCTCGGGCGATTGGCAGCCACTACATTTTTGAGGAAGGATTTCGCAGAGGCATCATCCTTAAATCGCACACCCTCGTTGCCTAAGTGGCGCGTGTGGATCACAAAGCGAGAATCAGGGGTATAGTCCGTGATTTTATTACCTGGATTACCTGTGGTTCCGTGATACCATTTACCATATTCTGTGTAACGAACGGCTTCGCAGAAGGGGGTACCGACAAAGCGCAAAGCAAAATAACTATTGTAGTTTTTAGGACTATTCGATTCGTTATCCACAAAGTTGGCTTCACGATAATAGTAGGACTTCATCCCTTTATAGAGCACACCGCCAATGCGCACATCTTCCGTACGCTCCTGCATATCGTCGCCTCGAGCGTGACTAGACGCGTTGATGTTGCCCAAATGTGGAGGAAACACTGAGTTCACAGTGTGGGCATCAGGAATCTGCCATTTCAATCCGGTGAGCGTGGGTGCACCGTTCACTGAAGGACGACCATTCACATCAAAACTATTGGCAAAATAGCCTCTAAGTTCTGTGAGGAAGTAACGAGAGTTTGCCAAAACCCGATTCTGATCTAGCGAGTCTGGCCAAACATAAGCTCCAGCAAACCTAGAGTCTGAAAGCACAAAGTCGGGACCAAAATAGCCCAATGGGGTCAACACCAAACCACCCACCAATTCTTTTTCTCTGAAATAGGCGCGACCACTCTTGTGGTTTTTCTCAGACACAAACGCCGTGCGAGATCCCAAACCACTCTGTTCGAGAGTGGCATTATAAAGCTCCATACGCACATGAAGTCCCTCACTGCCATAGAGTGCCTTGTCGCGAGTTTCGTCGATAGACTTCATCCACACATAAT
>JABZGM010000333.1 GCA_015259235.1 Alloprevotella sp.
CACATTTTCAGAGGAAGAAGGGGATTTTTTATGGAAATAAACAGTTCTAGGAGCCAAAGGGTAGTAGCATCTTTTGCCCTTCGCCATTCACCACAATGCCGTGACCTTGGGTGAAATTATTGATGCGACGCCCAGAGAGGTCGTACCACATCGAGGCTTTGTGAGCACCTTCACCAGTGTCTTCATCATTTTGCGAAGGAGAGAGAGGAGCAATCACATTGCGCGCTATGGCAGTCAGCGTGGGATTCTGCGCTTGGGTTTGATAAACACGCACCCAGTCGAAGCGCGTTTCATAAACAAAGTTCGGGTCGGGGGATGCAGCCCAACTTCCATCGCCTACACTCTGATTGAGGATGAGATAGAAAGGTTTGGTGTAGGGCCATTGTCCGTTGGCGAGGACATCGCTGTCGGTGCTCTTGGGCGCACTTCCCACAAATTCGCCATCCACATACCACGAAATGAGCGTGGGCGTCCATTCCACAGCAAAAGTGTGATAGCGACCGTAGTCGATGTTGTGACTTTGCACGGCAGAAGTGGGATTCTGCTTGTGCTTGAGCGTGAAGGTCCAGTGAGAGTGTAGGGTGTGGTAGGAAACATTCTCCGTGTTGATTTGCTCCCAAATGTCAATCTCTCCGGCTTTGGGCCATCCTGCGCTACCATCTTGTGGCATCATCCAGAAGGCAGGGAAGTTGCCACTGTGCGGTTGGGTGAAGATACGCGCTTCGGCTCTACCATATTGGAAGGAGAATTTCCCTTCGCTCTTGATGCCCCCCGAGATAAAGTCTTTTGGTTCTTGACCTTTGAGACGTTGAGGAGTGGCTATGGCGCGGCAAATGAGTTCTCCGTCGCGGAGATAAACCACAGCCGTGTCGTTTGAACAAAAGCGGCTCCACGTAGCACCTCGGCGAGGAGTGCGCGACCATACCTTGGTATTGGGCTCACTGTAGTCGTCACCTTCGAATTCATCGGAGAAGGCTGGCAGATATTTGGACGTTGAGATGGGTTTATAGTGGGCAATGACGCGCACTTTTCCGTTCATCATCTCGGCAGGAAGCGTCACTAGTCCCTTGGCATTGGGTTGGAGCGGTTGTTCCTCCCATTGAGTTTCGCCATTCACGGTCTGTTCGGCATAGGGATTTTTGCCAAATCTCACCGCCAACTGCGTAGGTTCGTAGGACTTTTCCACAGGAACGATGCGCAGCGTGAGCGCTTGTCCGCGCTGAGGTTGGAGGGGCAGTGCACCATGTTCGGTATAAATGTTGGCATGTCGCGTGTCGAGATAGAGTGCCATGGGAGTAAAGGCTGTGGGATGCACGTTGAGGGTGAAGTCTGCAATGGCTCCTCCGTTGGTGACGATGCCATTTTTGCCCGTGACCGTGCCGTCTTCCCCTTTTGCACCTGCGGGGTCGGTGTTGTCCCAGTCCACTTTCACGCGCAGACGATATTGACCCACAGCGAGCGTTTGGGGCAAGTGGAAGGTGGGAGGTTGGAGCGAACTACCAGAACCTTTTGCCCCTTTTTCTATGTTTTCCCCCAGCGAGTTTTTGCCTTGGCTGTACGAATAACTGAGGAGTTCGGTGGAGTCAAACATTCCATCGCTGTTGAGATCGACATAAACGTAGGAGTGCATCCAAGGTATAGCCCCACTTTGATAGTCCAAGCTGAGGTGCACAGCATCGCCAGGGAGAGCCGTGAAAGTTTTTGCCGACAAATCGTTGTAAACAAGGCGCGTGCCCACTGTTTGGGTTTGAAGCCCATCGGCAGATTGCAGACTGACGCTGCGAAGTTGGCGATTGGGGTGGGTG
>JABZGM010000334.1 GCA_015259235.1 Alloprevotella sp.
GATGCGCTGCGTGGTCCTTTCAGTAATGACAAACAACCGGCTATGCTCGCTGGCTTACTAGGCAATAAAGAGAGTGTGAAAATGGGCATCGTGGGCGGTATTCCTCACCCTCAAGTAGATTATAGCAAGGTGAACTACAGCAAGTCTCCTTGGGCTGAGCAACCGCATCAGTTGATTACTTATGTGTCTTGCCACGATGATATGTGTCTCAACGACCGTATTAAGAATTCGATTCCCAATCTTTGTGAAGAAGAATTGGTGCGTTTGAACCTTTTGGCACAGACTTTAGTGTTCACTTCTCAAGGTGTGCCTTTCATTCAGGCTGGTGAAGAGCTGTTCCGCGACAAGAAGATGGTGCACAATTCCTTCAAATCGCCTGATTCCATTAACACCATTGATTGGAGTCGTCGTGATTCGCACAAGGAGGTCTATGCATACTATCGAGAATTGATGGAACTGCGCAGTACAGATTTAGCTTTTAGTCTGGGTGATGCGCAAAAGGTGCGTGAGTATGTCAGTTTCTTGCCTTCTTCAGAAACGTCTGTTGTTTTCCGCATCAATGGCAAGAGTTTGTATGAACGTCACGTACTAGATTACGTTGTTGCCGTCAATTTGGGCGACCAACCAGAAACAGTGATGCTCCCTAGCAGTGACTATCTACTAGTGATGGGACTTGGCGTTGATGCTCGTTGCAACGTGGTGGATTCTAATGTTATTCAGCGTTCTGACAATGGCGAAACAGTGCCTCAACGCTTTGTGATTCCTGCGAAGTCTGCTGCTGTGTTGCGCCCATACTCTATAGTACGTTATGACCCTAGTCTATAGCAGGGTTGGTGAGTAGCCAATGGCTTATAAAAGAGGCTCCTCCTTGTTCGATGGAATAAGGAGGAGCCTTTGTTTTGCAGATATTGTTCGACAATGGGAATGTAGTTTCTGCTATGGAAGAAGTCTGTTTTATAACAGAGAAATGAAGTTGCTCAATGGAGAAGAATGTGTACTTTAGAGCGTAATGCAACAGATTAGTTGCTCTGTTCTTGACGAACGGGAACGCTATCTCCTACAAATTCGAAGGTGAAGTTTGTACCTTTAGCAGAAGGGAATTGGCTGCGTGGATCTACGTCTTGGCGATTTTTGAGGTGTTCAATCATGCGATCATAGCAATCTTTGGCAGAAATGGCACGAACGTAAGCAGCAAATGAAGTGTCACGGTATTGGAACTTTTGCGTTCCAGGAATGAGTACTACGCGCTTGAAGTTGATTCTACCAAAATACCAACCTTCGTTTTCTTCTTCCAAGGCATTGACGCGTGGGTCTTTGCGTACGGAGGATGGTGCGGGATATCCTTCGTGTGACTGTGCGTTGGCATTCTTGTTGTTGGCTTTAAACTCTTCCAAACTATTGGCAGTAGTCTTGATGAGGATAAAGTAAACGCGCGGGCGCACTTTGTGTCGTTTGGGATAGGTGATATCGCTGTTGATGTATGCGGTCAGTTCCTCAACAAGTCGGTCGTCTACATTGATTTCTTGAAGCGAAGCTAGGAAACTAAAGAGTTCGTCAGGGCTGTGAACTACAATTTCGTTGTCAAAATAGCGAGCGTATATGTTCATAATAGGCGTAATGGTTGCTTGGGGGATGGTTATTCTTTCTCTATAACAGCAATTAGTTTCTCTGAGGTGTAGCAATATGGACAATATAAAACTGGAGAAAGAAAGTCCTTAATTGTGTTGAATATACGAAAAAGCGAACTGCTTTGGGCAATTCGCTGAGAGCGGAAAACGAGACTCGAACTCGCG
>JABZGM010000335.1 GCA_015259235.1 Alloprevotella sp.
ATCTACTTCCGTGGATTGGACAACCTCATTGCCACGGCACGCTCTAACAAGGTAGCAGTTTGTTTGGGCTTCCAAGACTTCTCGCAACTCACGCGTGACTATGGAGATAAGGAGAGCAAGGTTATCCAAAACACCGTGGGAAATGTCTTTTCTGGACAAGTTGTAGGTGAAACTGCCAAGACCCTCTCCGAACGCTTCGGAAAAGTCCTTCAGCAACGACAGTCGATGACCATCAACCGCAACGACAAGTCTACCTCCATCTCCACGCAACTCGATAGCCTTATCCCTGCTTCCAAAATCTCCAACCTCACACAAGGCATGTTTGTCGGAGCCGTCTCCGACAACTTCGATGAGCGCATCGAGCAGAAGATATTCCACGCTGAGATTGTGGTGGATTCCGCCAAGGTTTCCGCCGAGATGAAGGCGTATCACCCCATCCCCATTATCGCTGACTTCACAAACGAAGATGGCTCCGACAATCTCAAAGAGACTATCGAAGCCAACTACAAGTGTGTGAAGCAGGACATCCTAACCCTTGTCGCTAGCGAGATTGAGCGAATCAAGAATAATCCGACCCTTAGACATCTAGTTAAAGAGTAAAGGAAGCGAGCTAACTCTTAGGATAGTATGTTCTCCAAGAAGAACCATCTTTATCTTCAGAGTATGAGGAGATAAATCCTTTTGCTTTTAGTTCTTCAAGCAAAGCTCTGTTTTCAGCATTTATTGCTATTTTAGGATGCTTTTCTCTATCTGCAATTTCGCCATACGTTCCACCCAATAGTTTCAAGAACTCAGTTATTTCATCATAGCAAGAAGCACTTTGGATCATTTTCGTAATTAAACGTAGTTTCATATTTTCCAAGGTGGACTTCTTTACAATCTCAATCTGTGTACCTTCTCCTATTGTAGATGTTGTTTGATTTACAATGACTTCAATAGTTGCATTTGCAATAGTCTCACTTGAATGCAGATGTGATTCGGGAACCACTCTCAAAATCTTCTCTTTCTGAACAAGAGAGAACTTTTCAGAAGTCAAGATCTCACTGGAAACTGAAGGTCTTTCGAAGAAGTCTGGAGATATCTGAGCAAGCATTTCTGTACGATGTGTGATAAGGTAAGCACCGAAAACTGTAGTGCCTTTGAGATATCCCGTATTCTCAGCCGTGAAGGGGAATCTACGATTCTCTAGTAGTAACACTAAGCGTTCTGGCTTTAGTTCAGACACATCAATTCCATTGAGATGATTTCCTGAAAAAGCTTTTAATAACTTAGATAACGATGTGGTTGAAAAATCAGAGTAAACAGCAATGTTCTCAAATATAGATTGTGTTTCTTCTATACTCCCTGCATCTTGTTCAGATAGCTCTGTCACAAAGTTGTGAATATAAAGGCTCAATTCTGCAGTTACCTCTTTCCTTTCTTTGAAGTACCATATTACATTCTTCCACGTAGGCTCAATAAGGAACAATTGGGTGGCAAGTTTCATGCCTTCTTCTGAAAGACCTGAATAATCCGCTAGCTTATTCTCTTGCCCACTGAGGTATTGCGTCTTGAATGTAGAATCTATCTCATCATTATTAAGAAGTTTCAGTATGACATTTGAGTACTCTCTTTTACTATTGCCAGAAAAGAACTTGAGGCATGCTTCAATGTTCTCATCTACATACTGAATAAAGTTAGAGTTGCTCGTAGCCAAGCACCAACTATAGTTCATCATATCTTCACTTACAGATTCTTTCATCAGATACGACACAATCACATATAGAT
>JABZGM010000336.1 GCA_015259235.1 Alloprevotella sp.
TAGCGATAGCGAACGAGGATTCAAGGGCGAACTTGAAGAAGTGCAATGGAGTGTCGGTGCGGAATACATTTACAATGATAAGTTTGCCCTTCGTGGTGGTTATCACCATGAAAGCGCGGCACAGGGCAACCGTAAATACTTCACTTTTGGTGCTGGATTCAAAATGAATGTCCTCAACATCGACGCAGGATATGTGGTGGCGACCACGCCTTCCAATCCACTTGACCAGACTTTGCGTGTCACACTCTCCTTTGAGATGGATGGTCTTCGTGAACTCTTTGGTAGTCGTGGTCGATAGTAGCGAACCCTTTACCTAGAATAGCGGGAGAAGCTCAGAGAGATGCTGTGTAAGCCTTGAGATATAGGATGAAATACACTGAGCTTTCCACAACAAATACTATATATTACAATCATGACAATACGAGTAGGCTACGGCTATGACGTGCATCGTCTGGCTGAAAATCGAGATTTCTGGATGGGTGGTGTAAAAATAGACCATCATGTTGGGCTGCTTGGCCATAGCGATGCAGATGTACTCATCCATGCCATCTGTGATGCAGTGCTGGGTGCCGCTAATATGCGCGACATCGGTTTTCATTTCCCCGACACTGACCCCAAATATAAAGGAGCAGATAGTAAGGTGCTGCTGCAACGTACCATCGAACTTATCGCTACAAAAGGGTATCGTGTGGGAAATGTGGACTGCACGATTTGTGCAGAGCGTCCAAAGCTCAATCCACATGTAGAAGCTATGCGCAAATGCCTCGCTCCCTTGATGCAAGTGGACGAAGACGCCATTTCGATTAAGGCTACAACAAGTGAGCGCATGGGGTTTGTGGGGCGAGAAGAAGGGATTGCTGCCTACTGTGTTGCGTTAATTGAAAAAGACTAAACTTGATATTTCAATTATTCATTCTATATTATTTTCTCTTTTATCACGATTATGTCCTACAAAGAACAAATGCTCCAGCAGAAGCGTCAAGAACTTTCCGAACGCGAAGCCACTTTAACTACGCAAACTGTTTTAGAACGCTACGAAGCAATGAAAGCCGATGGACAGTTGGCTAGTCCTTCTTCCTTAAAATTGGCACTTCAAGACGATGCTTATGGATTAGTTGCAGAGTTTAAGCGCAAAAGCCCTGGTGTTGGTGTGCTGAATGCAGAAGCGGTGCCACAAGCGCTCTGTCCTGGTTTCGCAGGCGCAGGCGCAGCTGCCGTTTCTATGCAAACAAATGAGGCTTTCTTTGATAGTAAGTTGGCGTTTCTTCGCACAGCGTATGGCACCATTGAAGGTCATGGCTTTAATATTCCCGTATTGCGCAACGACGTAATCATCAGCAAACGACAGTTGTTGGAAGCTCGTCTCTTTGGAGCTTCTGCTGTGCAACTTGATGCAGATTTCCTTTCGTTTGAGGAATACTCCGAACTTCTGGATTATGCGCACAATATTGGTCTAGAAGTGGTGGTAGCTATTCGCAATGCCGAACAATTAAACTATGCACAAACCGCCTCCGACATTGTGGCAGTGGTAAACTACAACTTGGATGATTTCACGGCGGATGTTCAACGTTCACTCCAGCTTGTGGCGCAACTACCCAAAGACAAAGTCCTATTGGCTGAAGGTGGTGTGCGTACTGCTGACGAAATTCGTAAATTGAAGTCTGCCGGTTATCATGGTGTTTTGCTTGGAAATTGCTTGATGTCACAAGCTGATCCCGCAGCTGCACTTCAGCAACTTCGCAGCG
>JABZGM010000337.1 GCA_015259235.1 Alloprevotella sp.
GGCTATGTCAAGAACACTCTGTGCCTCTTGTCTGATAAGAGCGTGCTTTTGTTTTCTTTCCTCCCAACGCTTTTGAATGGCTTCCACCTGTTCAGGGGTACGATTCTTATGTCTTATTGCCGCCTTTTCAAGCAGAGTTAGAGGCTTCTCTTCCTTAACGTATACCAATCCTTTCGATAAATCACCATCAACAAAGTTGTCCTTGATGAAATAGGGGGTAGATGCCCAATTCGCCTGCTTCGTCTCATTCTCCGCCACCCAATCCTTGAAGCCATCGGGAAGCTCTGTGACCTCATTCTTGGCTGACAACTTGCGGTACTCCGTGCCTTTCAAAGCGCTCTTAAGGTCGGACAACTCTTGCTTGTCAAAGTCGTCTTCGTCCATAAGGATAGCCGTGGCGTAGCATAAGCATTGGGGATGCCACCCCTTGAACTTGAAGTACTTTGGGTACTTACCAACAAGACGTTCACAAAGGTCACACTTACACTTAGGCTCGTGGTTAGAGCGGTGTACCTCAAAGCCTACGACAAAGTCAAGCTGCTGCCATCGTAGGTGGTCTGCTTCACGATACGCCATGTTTATCTCCGATCGGGTCAGTCTCATGGCGTTCTTGTAGCTGCTTCGGTACACACCTTGCCCAGGGTGGAAAGCCTTTGCCGCTTTGGACAACTGCAAATTCCCGCGCTTGTCACGCACACGACGAAACAGGCGGTTGGGGTCTTGCAAGTTCTGACGCAAGTCCCTCGACAGCTGCGCCGCGCTCCTACCCTCTCCAAGCCCCACATCAAGACCAAGCTCAATCTGCGCCTTGTACTGCTCTGTGTACTTCCAAACGCGGTCAGCAAGGCTCATGCCACCCACCTTGCGAGCCTGAAACGACTGCAAAGCATCCAAGTTGCGGTCTTGCATCTTCTGCAAGCGCCCCTTGGTTAGCTTCGTAGTGTCAATGATAGACGCTATGAACTCATCGTTCTTGTGGCATGCAAAGAGCCACTGACGGCGTGACCCTGTTTCAATTACCGCCTGCATCTTGCTGGCAAGCCCCTTGAGGGTCTTTTGCAGTTGCGCCTTGGCTTTGGGGTAGTCGTCAAAGTCAAACGGCTTGTCAGGGTCGTAGTCCTCCCTGTGAGCAACCTCCGCAATATCACTCGTCGCCTTGTCAAACAGGGCGTTCACGGCACGTGTGTATGCCGTTGTCGTCTTGTAATGCGCGGCGTCAAAGCCCTGGAATGAAAATGCCTTTGCCTTCTGTCTTTTAGCCATTGTTCCTTAGCGTGAAATGCTCACATTGGGGGTCTTTTAGGAACTTGATAAACTTCCCGTCGTGATGATGCTTACAACGGCACATAAAAAGCTCCCCTTGCCAATTCTTCTCTTGCCAATCATACGAATGCTGGCAATCTCTGCACCTGTACTGCGGTGCTTCGGCTGACCTCGCCACCTTCTTCGCCATTTGCTTGTCCTACGCGTCGATTACAGGCTCGCCGATGACAAACGAATTGTCTGCGTTCGCCTCCTCTTGTATCTGCTCAAAATCCTTTTCGGGGTCTTGCGTCAGATTTGCACCCATCACACTCGCCTTTTGAGACACAAGGGGCTTGTTTCCGTTAGCCGAAAGCCACATATTGATTTCGTCAATCTCATTGGTCAGCGTGTATGGCGTGATTTCAGGCTCAATTTCAAGGGCGTCTGCATCATTCTCCAGGGTCGTGTTGAATTGCCCCACAAAAGCCTTGAT
>JABZGM010000338.1 GCA_015259235.1 Alloprevotella sp.
TCGCAACACAATACCATAATATACAGCCTATGTCATTCCTGAAGTTCGACAAAACGCAGATGACCAACCTGCAAGACTCACTGATGAAAGAGTTTCTGCTCACCAACAAATCTGGTGCCTACTGCTCTTCCACCCTCGTGGGCTGCAACATCCGCAAATATCACGGCCTTTTTGTCGTGCCGGTCAAGGACATCGACGATGAAAATCACGTATTGCTCTCTTCGCTCGACGAAACCGTTGTGCAACACGGAGCTGAGTTCAACCTTGGTCTACACAAATTTACAGGCGAAAACTACAGTCCTAAGGGACACAAATATATCCTCAGTTTTGAATGGGACAAAGTCCCCACGTGGATTTATCGCATCGGCGGGGTGCTCCTCAAAAAGGAAATCATCTTCCGCACCGAGCGCGACCGTCTCTTCATCCGCTACACCCTCCTCGAAGCGCACTCGCCCACCACGCTCCGACTGCACCCTTATTTGGCTTTCCGCTCTGTGCGACAATGGACGCACGAAAACGGACGCGCCAATACGCACGCAGAACCAGTGGAACAGGGCATCAGCGTGAAACTCTATGAGGGATATCCCGACCTCTTTATGCAGGTGGACACGCCAAAGGCCAACTATGTGCACCGCCCGGACTGGTACCGCGGTTTCGACTATCCCAAAGAGCGCGAACGTGGTTACGGAGAAACGGAAGATCTCCTCGTGCCGGGCTATTTTGAAATGCCCATCGAAAAGGGGGAAAGCATCGTTTTCACCGCTTCTCTCGCGGCTCGCGACCCGAAATCCTTGCAACCGCTCATCGAAGGAGAGATTGTCAATCACGACTCCCGCGACTCTTTCTACCACTGTCTGGTGAATGCTGCTCACCAATTCCGCCAACAACTCGGCGGAGAGGAATATCTTGTGGCAGGCTACCCTTGGTTCAAAGCACGTGCACGCGACACCTTCATCTCTATGCCAGGTCTCACACTAGCCATCGGAGAAACGGAACAATTTGAAAAATATATGGACACGGCCGCCAAAGCTCTCTACGACTTTATGGCTGGACGCGATGTCTCCGTGCAACTCTACGAGGTGGAACAGCCCGACACCCTACTCTGGGCGATTTGGTGCTTGCAGCAATATGCCAAGTTCGTGGGACGTCAGCAATGCTTCTCTCGCTATGGCGACCTCATCCACCAAATGATGTCGTTCATCTTCGAAGGCAAACACCCCAACCTCTTTGCCCACAACAATGGGCTCCTCTACAGCAACGGACGCGACAAAGCGGTGACGTGGATGAACTCTCAGGCTTACGGCCATCCCATCATCCCTCGCTCGGGCTACATCGTGGAGTTCAACGCCTTATATTATAATGCCAAGAAGTTCTACCAACAAATGCTGGTGGACAGCGACCAACCTATGCACCATGTGGTGGCGGAGCGCATTGAGGAGGAGTGCAAACTCTTTGAAACAAACTTCCGCAGCACTTTCCTCAACGAACACGGCTATCTCTTCGACTATGTCGACGGACAAGCCACGGACTGGTCGGTGCGCCCCAATCAACTCTTAGCCATTTCGCTCGACTTCTCTCCCCTCACCCTCAAAGAACGCAAAGGGGTGCTCGACATTTGCACCCGCGAACTCAAAACGCCTAAGGGCATCCGCTCACTCTCGCCCAAGAGTGGGGGCTACACGCCCTACTATGTGGGGCATCAACAACAACGCGACTATGCCTACCACCAAGGCAC
>JABZGM010000339.1 GCA_015259235.1 Alloprevotella sp.
GTATCCTCTCTGCCTACGGTATCTTGTGATGGCCTTAAGTATCTTCCTGTACCAAGCATGACAGCTCATAATATCTTAAACTGTTTGAGAGATATGCAAATCAATTCTCTTTATGTAGAAGGAGGAAGCAGGACGTTGCAGATGTTCATTGATGAGGGTCTATACGATACGATTGAGTATGAGAAAAGCCGAGTTTATTTGGGCGAAGGCGTTTCAGCGCCATCTATTGTTGGAGTAAAATAAGTTTGATTTACTTCTAAGAATCCAATTAGGATGGTAGCCTTAGACGCATCAAGATAATATCAATGTATCTGTATTTAGCTTAGACCACGGTAGTAAGTACGTGTAATTATAAATGTATTTACACGTAAACACTTCAGTAAGTACGCGTACTCACTCCAATGAGTACGCGTACTTGTTTGGGTGAGTACATGTATTTTTCTGGAGACTACACGTGTAGTCTCTTTTTCCGAACAGTGGTATGAGTGAGGCATGGCAATACGTCGTCCGCCTTTAAATCTTTTATAATTATCTCATTACTTATAAAGTTGCCTCAAACGTCTTTATTTTGTGATTTCAGCTATCCAACTGAAGAGTTCGTTTAAAGCATAGTCTCCACTGTGAGGACGATTCCAAGGCAACTTGAAATTGACGTTCTTACCCGCATTATGGAGTTTGGTTGCAAGGTTAATGACGATAGGAAAAGCAGTATCGCGGTCTCGAGCACCGTGACGGATATACCAATGAGGAGCTACTGAAGTGCTTTCATCTCCAATGAAGTACATAGGATTAAGCAGGCGCACATTTTCCTTCACTTCTTCGGATAATGTACTTCCAGTCTTTGTTGCTGCCCACTCTGTAAAGTTGACATCGGAACCTTGTTCGTTGCCAAATTCTCCATTCTCTCCACTCGCAGGTGCTCCATCCACATTGTAACTATCAAAGGCAGGTACTCCCTTTAGAGCTTGTGTACTTACGATATAGTTGAGATATTTGTCCATGTCTAATCCCGTGATGTACTCCCCAACTTTCTTTTTACCTCGCGTCATCATAGGAGGCTCCCCACCAGCCATGCCCTGAGGTTTTACCCTGTTCACCCCTCCATTGATGGGTGCTTGAAAAGCTGCTTCGCTACTGAAGGAGAAGCCAATGGAGTCAGCGATGTCAGCTCCAGCGTCCTTAGCTTCTTGTGCGCTACAGATGATAATTTGTTTGATATAGTCTAAATAGTTGTCAGCACGGAGTGCTGTTCCATCTGGCTTTTTCAATCCCAAAGAATTGATGTAGTTTGGAAATTGTGTAGCTAGTTCTTTAGACAGCGTTTGTTTGCTAATTGGTAAACTCTTGCGGCTATCTGTATTGCCATACAACCATTCGTAAGCCATGTCGGCATGATCGAGATCGGTGATAGGGCAATAGCACACGCTGGCAAATATATCGTCACGCTCTTCGGCTGCACCCATGGCTTTGAGTAAAGGTGTATAGGCAGGATTATTACCCGTTGCGCCTAAAAGACTAGACATGGCTCCTCCTGCACTTGTCCCATCGGTGATGATTTTTTCAGCGTTGCCAGGGATTATACTATTAAAGTGGCGCAAATAACGTACTGCCGCCTTCAGATCAAGCAAGGCTTTGGGTGCGCGACCGGTGTATATGGTTTTCTTCCCTTTCTTTATGGTAGATGTGCGCCCACGGCTACCCGGAATGACAAGCACATAGC
>JABZGM010000033.1:0-12425 GCA_015259235.1 Alloprevotella sp.
CCATTAACCTTGCCACGGTCGGTGAATTGCCAAAATTTCCATTTACCCTTGTAGGATAGTTGTTTCACGTAGTAGTGAGCAATCCAAAAATGGTAGCGTGCGAAAGCAGGCGTGTCGAGATATTTCTCCTTAAACTTCAGTCCGGTATAGATGATGGGTGTGGTGTTGTAGTGCTGCTCCACGATATTGAGCCACTTAGCCACCTCACTGCGGAGTTGTTCGGCAGAGAGCGTGCCGATGCTTTCCACGTCGAGCACAGGTGCCAAATCGCCTGGTTCGAGATGCACTTGCTTGAGATAATGTTTCGCCTGCACATCGCCAGAAACGAGGGGAGAAAAGAAGTGGTAGGCACCACGAATGAAGTCGTATTGTCCGATTTGGTAGAAGTTGTCGTTGAAATTCTTGTCCACATGCTCCTTCCCTTCGGTAGCCTTAGCAATGACGAAGCGAATGGGCTGGTGATCTATTTTGGCAGCTGCCACTTTGTCCCAGTCAATTTCACTTTGATAGCGACTGATGTCGATGCCTCTCACGGCATATTCTTCGGGGTATTTGGTGGTGCCAAAGAGCCCTTGCCACAAATTGGACGTGGGAGCAACGATGTATTTGTAGGTGACGAAAAGATACACTCCAGCGGCGATGATGATGCCAATCCAGAACACGCGCTTGTAGCCGTGTCCGAAGGAGCGTTCAGCCCAAGTGACGGCACTCTGTTTCCTGCTTCGTGAGGTGCGGCGTCGCTTTTTGGGAGGAGTGGAGGAGCGTTTCTTTTGAATCATGAAAAGGGAAAAAACGAGGGGTGCAAACTTGCGCTTGCACCCCAGGTTGAGTCAATGTATTATGCGATGCAGACGCTAATTATTTCGCTTGTTCGAGCGCAAGCGTCTTGGTGCATTGGTCGCAAACTTCCGTGGGACCCCAGTATTGGATAGGACCAGGATAAACGAAGGCAGTTTGTTCTGCCCATGCTTCGCGTTGTGCAGCGAAGGTCTTGAAGGGCGCACCATCGAGTTCTACGAGAGCCTTGCGGATCACGGGCTTCATTTCGCCGTGACGACGCTCCATGTTCATCATCATCGTGATGGGCACACCGCCAGCCACCCATTCAGCAGCAGGAGCAGTGGTGTTCTTCACGATTGCCATGTAGCCAGTCTTGCCGTTAGCCACGAGTTGAGCTGCAGAAGCACCGAGAGCGTAGCAGTAGTCAGCATCGAAGTTGGAAGGAGCTGCGCAACGACCTTCGTAACCGAAGAAGTGGTGGAGAGCAGCAAACTTGCCATTGTACTTGCCTTCCTTCTTCCAAGCAGCGAGCTTTTCAGCCACCATTTCAGAGAGGAGCTTTTCAGTTTCGATGAGCGAAACTTGTACGTTGCCGTGGGGGTCGCGTTCAGCGGTGAGTTGCTTAGCCACACCTTCGGGGAGAGAAGCGTAGATGGCAGCGTTTTCAGCGGTAAGACGGCTGAGCACCCATGCACGTTGGTCGGCAGCTTCCACTTGAGCAGCTTCGGGAGTAGAGAGGAGGTCGTTGAGTTCTGCAATGAGCTTCTTCAAAGAAGGAATGAACTCGATGAGACCTTCGGGGATGAGCACCGTACCGAAGTTGTTGCCAGCAGCAGCGCGCTTAGCCACTACTTCAGCGATGTAGGTTACTACGTCGTCGAGGCTTTGTTCCTTAGCTTCTACTTCTTCAGAAATCAAGCACACGTTGGGTTGCACTTGGAGTGCGCACTCGAGAGCGATGTGAGAGGCAGAGCGACCCATGAGCTTGATGAAGTGCCAGTATTTACGAGCAGAGTTAGCATCGCGTTGGATGTTACCAATCACTTCAGCATACGTCTTACAAGCAGTGTCGAAACCGAAAGAAGTTTCGATTTGGTCGTTCTTCAAGTCACCGTCGATGGTCTTGGGGCAACCGATCACTTGCACGCCATATTTCTTAGCAGCGTAGTATTCAGCGAGTACGCAAGCGTTGGTGTTAGAGTCGTCACCACCGATGATCACGATAGCGTTGATGCCGAGTTGACGAATCACTTCCATACCCTTCTCAAACTGAGCTTCTTCTTCGAGCTTCGTACGACCAG
The DNA here is from genome assembly GCA_015259235.1 of Alloprevotella sp. Classification (GTDB taxonomy): domain Bacteria; phylum Bacteroidota; class Bacteroidia; order Bacteroidales; family Bacteroidaceae; genus Alloprevotella. Next base: position 2,082 of record JABZGM010000033.1, read on the forward strand.
AACCGATCATGTCGAAACCACCAGTGTTGCGGTATTCGTCGATGAGTTCATCGGTCATTTCGAGGTAGTTGTGGTCCACCAAACCTCCAGGTCCCATGAGGAAGCCGTAGAGCTTAGAGTTGGGGTTTTGCTTCTTCAAGCCATCATAGAGGCCGCAAATCACGTTGTGACCGCCAGGCGCTTGACCACCAGAGAGGATGATACCGATGTTGATGGGAGCATATTCCTTCTTCTCGTCCGTAGGCTGGAAGTTGACGAGGGGCATGCCATAAGTGTTGGGGAAGAGAGCTTTAATTTCTTCTTGGTTGTCTACACTTTGAGTGGGTGCACCTTCCACGATTTTCACGTTGCCGCGAAGACCTGCGGGGAGTTTGGGCTGGTAGGCAGCACGAGCAATTTGCAATGCGCTTTTTTCCATATTGATTGATAGATTGGAGTTTGAAATTAGATTGCTACAAAATTACTTCTTTTCTGGCGAACAGACAAGATTTCGCCTTGTTTTCTCTCTGCTTTTTGCGGTGTGGTGTGGATATTTGCAAAGCGAGATGGTTTTTAGCTCTTATCGTCCTTGGAAGCCCTTGCATCGAGTTGTCCTTGCGTGAGATAGAAATCGGCACAAAGTTGCTGATATTGTGGACTGCGCTTGCCATTTTCTTGCAGGATAAGTTGATCGGTTTGCAAGAAATCGCCTATGATGGTGTGCCCATTCTCGTGCTGTATGGGAGGTGTGAAATGGAGTTGAAAACGGAGCATCACGCGTTTGGGGGCTTTGCGTGCCACGGTGTGCACGTCGGTCTGATGGATGAGGGAAAATCCGGCATCTTGTGCGCAGCGCACGAACCGTGGTTGTGCTGTCTTGGGGATAATCACTTGCAGCCATCCGCCACTCTTGAGGAGTTGTGCACTGCGCTGGGTGAGGGCTTCAAAGGTGAGTCCGTGGTGCACGTGCCGTGCTTGTGCGCGCTGCTGATTGGGTGAGAGGAGGGTTTCCTCAAAATAGGGAGGGTTGCTCACTATCATGTCGAAAGGTTGCAGATCTTCTCGCCAATCTTCGTTCATGATGTCGCCTTGTTTCACCACGATTTGGGAAGCAAAGGGCGATGCTGCCACGTTTTCGATGGCTTGTGTGGTGGCATCGGCATCGAGTTCCACGCCCACGATTTGCACCTGTGGATAACGCTGCGCGAGCATCATGGCAATAAGTCCACTTCCCGTGCCGATGTCCAGTGCTCGTGCAGCGGAGGGAGTCGGTGGCATTTGGCACCAGGCTCCGAGGAGTACGCCGTCTGTGCCCACTTTCATGGCGCACCGGTCGTCGTGGATAGTGAATTGTTGGAATTGGAACATTGTGAGGGAGTTAGCGTGGGAGGTGGTGTTAGTGTAGTAGAGAATGAGGTTAAGTCGGATAGGGTGTGCGAGAGAAGGGACAAGTCCACAAAAAAAGGCGACTTCTGGGAAGAAGCACGCCTTTCGATTGGATTGGGAATAGTTGTTTGATTAGGCCAAGCCTGGCTTATTTCGCCTTCTCAACGATAGCTTTAAAAGCTTGAGGGTTGTTTACAGCGAGGTCGGCGAGCACCTTACGGTTGATCTCGATACCGGCCTTGTGAAGACCGCCCATGAGTTGAGAATAGCTCAAGCCTTCGAGGCGAGCCGCAGCGTTGATACGCTGAATCCAGAGAGCGCGGAAATTGCGCTTCTTGTTGCGACGATCACGGAACGCATAGGTAAGACCCTTTTCCCAAGTGTTCTTGGCAACGGTCCACACGTTCTTGCGGGCACCGAAGTAACCGCGGGTGAGCTTCAGGATTCTCTTGCGCTTAGCGCGAGATGCGACATGATTTACTGATCTTGGCATAGTAATGTTGTTTTTGATTGCTGGCGGCTACGCGATAGCAGCTCTTGTGTGCCAGACATTCGATGAAATAAATGACTTTGGTAGGAGGTTTTGTAGAGACAAAAACCAGAAGAGATTAGCGCATGCAGAGCAATTCGCGCACTTGCTTCACGTCGCAGTTGTCAACGAGACCAACGTGTACAAGGTTACGCTTTTGCTTCTTAGTCTTCTTCGTGAGAATGTGGCTGTGGAAAGCGTGCTTTCTCTTGATCTTACCGGTTCCGGTGAGCGCGAAACGCTTCTTAGCACCAGAATTAGTCTTTACTTTAGGCATTTGTTTGTAAATTAAATGATGAATGAATGTGTGCGGTTGCGCATACCTGGCACAACGCGCGACTATAATAAAACACACAAGCGTAAGCGCCTCGACGGATGCTTTTTAGTGATGTATGGAAACTGGGGTAGTTCCGCCGAGAATGTCCACTTGCATGGATTATCCAATGGGAAAATGGGAGCAGATTAGAAGTCTTCGCCTTCCACCTTAGGACCGGTGTATTCGCGACGTTCCTTCACTTGAGGGGCTTTCTTGGCAGGAGCCGCCTTTACTTCTGCTTCAGCAGGAGCTTCGTGTACTTCTTCCACTTCTACGTCCTTTTTGCGCACTGGCGCTTTCTTAGGAGCGAGATACATGGTCATGCGCTTGCCTTCGAGCACGGGCATTGACTCCACCTTGCCATATTCTTCCAAATCGTTGGCAAAACGCAGGAGCAAGACTTCACCTTGTTCTTTGAAGAGGATGCTACGACCACGGAAGAACACATAAGCCTTCACTTTGTCGCCTTCGCTCAAGAAGCCCTTAGCGTGCTTGAGTTTGAAGTTGTAGTCGTGATCGTCGGTTTGAGGACCGAAACGGATTTCTTTCACTTCTACCTTCACTTGCTTGGCTTTGAGCTCTTTTTGGCGCTTCTTCTGCTCGTAGATAAATTTGGAAAAGTCCACTAATCTACAAACAGGAGGTTGTGCGTTGGGGCTGATTTCTACTAAATCTACGCCTTGTTGTTGTGCCATGCGTAGTGCATCGCGCGATGGCATTACCACACTATCACCTTCTTCGGGGATTACGCGCACTTCTCGCGCACGAATTTGCTCGTTGACGCGATACTGCTGCTTGAGTTTATCGTTTTTATTGGGTCTCAAATGTCGATAAATTTGGGTTTGTAAATTAGAGAGTCTATTAATTGCGCTGCAAAAGTAAGCATTTCCTTGCAACCTGCAAAGTTTTCCTCCGAAAACATCGACTATTTTTTGTGCTCCTCCATTTTCTTTTCCGCTTATTTGTGCTATTTGGCGGATAAGTTGTAACTTTGCACATAATCAATGATAGTGTGCAATCTTGGTGTCGTAAGGTATTTTCCTGTTTATCACCTCATTTTTCGCATTATCGCAGTGGAATATGTGCCGCTAATCCAGACATAGTGATATCTATCTCACGCATTTTATCATAGGATCTTAGAACATCAACCTCATAGTTTCTCAAAAATTCAACACATTAGTTTATGAAACGCATTCTTTCTTTTCTCCTTATGGCTTTCATTGCCACCACACTCACGGTGTCTGCACAGTCTGCTGCCGACAAAATTGTGGGATTGTATCACGTGGTCAAAGACGGTCGCAACTCCAAGGTTAAGATTTTCAAGTATGGCGATGGTTATCGCGCTCAAGTGGTGTGGCTTGAAAACATGAAAAATCCTGATGGTAGCCAGCGCACCGACCAGAAAAATCCCGACCCTAAGAAGCGCAACACGCCTTCCAACCAAATCGTTCTGGTGGAAAAGGTGACCTTCGATGGCGACGATACTTGGGAAAATGGAAATATCTACGACCCTACGAGTGGCAAGGTGTATCGTGTGGAAATGTATTTCGACAAACCCAACGTGCTCACGGTGAAAGGTAAACTTGGACCTTTCTTCAAGCGTGTGTATTGGCAGAAGATTCAATAGTTTGCTCCAAATAGCCGTTTCTTTCACTGGCGCTGAGGTTCAATACTATTCATAGGTAAAAAAAAGAGGATGCTTTCATTGTGGAAGCATCCTTTTTCTTTCTTTGTTTCTAGTTTCTCTAGTTTTTCTAGTTCCACTAGTTCTTCTCGTACTTTTTTCTTTGTGTTGTTGTCGCTGTGTGGTGCAGCTTATCTTGTTTCTTCAAAGAAGAGTTTGGGAATGTCGGTCAGGCTCTGAGGATCGACGTAACTTTCGATGTGACGTTTGCGCTTGTCTTCGAGAATTTCATCCACTGCGATGAGAATGCTTGTTTCTTCCACGTTGCCAAATTCGTCGTTGACGGCGGTGCCAAAGACGCGCATGGTGGGCGAAAGGTTCATATAAGCATTGACCAAAGGTGGGATATTGAAACCACGTTCGCGCACTGCCTTGTTGAGCACTTTGTAGTCGGCGCGGAAGTCTGTTTCGACAAAGATTTTCTTCAGTTCCTCTTCAGGAGTTTCGAGCAGCACGGGATTATTGACCGAGATGAGTCCATCGCGATCGCCAAAGTGACGATTGAGGAAGTAGAGAATCATGTCGCGCGCTGGTCGGTCGAAGCTGGGATACATGGTCATTTTTCCGAAGAAGTACTTCAAATCGGGCATGATCACGGTGAGGGCACCAAGTCCGTCCCAGAGGTTGTCGAGGGCGTAGAGGCTTTTGGATAGGTTGCGCGTGCTTTGATATTCGAGGGTCACGAAAGATCGTCCCAATTCCACGGTCTGTGGAAGGAAGTTTTCGATGAAATTGTCCGAGAAGGTGAACATGTGCCCTGTCGCCAGATAGGGTTGTCCGTTTTCGCGGAAGGTAATGTCGCTGGGAGGCAAGAAGCGATACCCCCCGAGTATTTCTTCTGCATCGGGATTCCACACGATGAGTTGATAGTAGGGGCGTTCGCAAACGTCAAACTCATCGAGGTCTAAGGCTTGTCCCGTACCTCCTCCAGCCGCGCGGAAAGCGATTTCGCGCAATCTTCCGATTTCGCGCATCACGTTGGGTGCGTTGTGGTGGGTGATGATATAAATCTCGTTGCCTGCTTTGTTGGTCTTGCGCAACTGCAACTCTGGAGTGAGTTCACGACGAAGCAAATCACGAGATACGGGTTCGATGATGGGTTGCATATAATGGGAGATATGATTTCCAAAACGGAGCACCGTGTTGGGTGTTGTCCCTGGTGTGGGAAGATGGGGATGGAGTGCTCAAAGTTTTAGAGAAATGATCAATGTTGTGCTGATTCAGGAAGGTCGTACACCAGCTTTCTCACTTCGGCAGCCCACTGTGTAGGGCTCTTTTCTGTGGTAAACGATTGCCAGGATATAGGTTTCCCGATGTGGATGTCGAAAGTGCTGTGCTGATGATGATAAAGTTCGTCAACAAGATAGAGCATGGCAAGGTTGAACTTGATGCCTAGTTGCTTGCTCCAATTCGCCAAGCGATAGAAGAAATCAGAATTTCTTCCTCCGAAATGAATGGGCACGATGTCGCGTTGGTTTTCGATGCTCTTGCTCACAAAGGTTTTTGCCCAGGGCACGTCTTGGATACGTCCCTCGATGCGTCGCGAGCACAAACCAGCAGGGAACATGATGAGGTGTTTGTCGCCAGCAAAAGCGGCATTCACCATTTTGGGGAATTCACGACCCTGATGTCCGGTCTTGTTGATGGGCACAAAGAGTGGGGCTATGCCCGTGAGGTTCATGAGGAGGTCATTCGCCAGATAGCAAATCTGTCCATCGTAGTGTCGTCCGAGGATAGCGCCAAGTATCACGCCATCGGCACCTCCAAGGGGATGGTTGCTCACAAAGGTGAAACGGCGTCCGTCGGCATCGGAGGGTAGGTTTTCTAGTCCATGCACGTTGAGTTTGAGGTCGAGATAGTGCATGCAGTCTTCGAGCCATTGCACCCCTTGTGTTTCTCCTTCTTTTGCGATAAATTCGTTGAGCCAGTCTTGGTGAATGATACGTTTGAGATAGCGTACCAAAGCTCCAGGAACAAGGCGGGCTTTGCGTCCCATCTTGTTGCGCAGGATTTGATCGATGTCGATGAGATAGGGTTGTGCCATGATGAGCAAATCACTTATGTCCAATCACTGTGCAGTGAGCCGATGTAGGCTTTTTGCCGTGAATTTATGTCGTGCGTTGAGTATGCAAATTTAGCAATAAAAACTAAGATAGTCGGGTTGTTTTGCCTATTTTCTGCACATTTTTAGCCTTTTGCGCAGATTTTTTTGGAGTGTGCAAGATGTGTTTTTCCTGTTTCCAATGTGGCTTTCTCCAGCGCATTAAGGCAATAGGGTTGGTGAAAAGGGGGAAGTTGAATAGGGAGGTAAAAAAGAAAAGCACCAATCAAAATGATTGATGCTTTTGTAGTTGCGGAGGCTCGACTCGAACGAACGACCTCCAGGTTATGAGCCTGGCGAGCTACCAACTGCTCCACTCCGCGATCTAATGTTTGCGCCTCGGTTATTTCCGAATTGCGAGTGCAAAGGTAGCGACTTTTTCTTTATCCTCCAAATTTTTGAGGAGAAAAATGCTGTTTGAAAGGTGATTTTCCTCTATTCAAGGTATAATAAGCGGATTTTTGCGCAAAATAGCGTAGTGTATAAAGAAGAAGAGAGTGTGCCAATTTGTGATTGACTCACTCTCTTCTGAAGTGTTTAGTCTTGAGTGACTATAAAATTAGTCTTGGTTGACTATGAAAAGGAGTAGTTTAGAATTCGTCCACTGTTGGGTCTACATCGCGAATACCTTCAATGAAGCCGGTATTATCGGCGTCGTCATCAATCAACGTTATGTTCACCTGCCCATCTTTAGTCATAGTTTGCACTGAAGAACTATAAGCAGGAAGTGTGGGGTGGAGGCGAAAAGCAGAAGTGCCAACGCTAAAAATTATTTGTCCACCAGGTCCTGGAATAATTTGTTGCTTCGGATATTGTTTATTTCCAGAGGCGATAACCTTTCTGACTACACTTCCGTTGGGACGAGTATATTCGACCAAGAGCTTGAAGTTGTTGGAAGAACCAGTTGGGAAACTTGCAAATTCGGCGGATAGAAGTTGCGTATTAGCATCATATTTCGCTGCATTTCTAGCAAGAGTTACAGAGAGTAAACCATTTCCAACCCTCTCACCAGAAACCGCCAGTTTCGTATCAATGCTTGTTCCAGAAGCGATATGAAGCACAACCTTAGATGCATCGAAAGCTTCGTTTGCTGGAAGACCTAGCCACTTGTGTGGATTGACCATATACAACTTTGTGAGTTGAGCTGCCTTTTGTAAACGAATGGTCTGGAAGTCAGAACGGTCGTTACTTTGATATACTGTTTGTGCAACATAAGTGTCCCAAGGTATGGGGTGAAAATAAGCTGCTGTATTAGTAGTCCCTATTACACCATTTCTACCATTGTGCCATACTGTTAGGAGCATTTCATTGGGTTGCGAATCATCTCCTTGGAGTCTTATAATTCCTACTGAATCTTTATGGTAGATGAAATCCAACATCGTGAATTGCTGATTGTCGTATATATCGGGCTTTTGGAGCTGATATGCAACCATACTTTTCAAAAATGCTGTAAGGCGTTCCGAAGGGATGTTATACGTCTCTGTATCATTCCATCCTTCAAGAGGTACATACGAGCCATCAGGTCCAAGAACCATTCTAACGAAACTATGTTCAAAACCTGAACGATTGTTGAGATTAAATAGGTTATAGGGACTGCGTGGTGACTGTGTGGGAATCGATGAGAGAGGGTTATAGAAGTAATTGATGAATGTTCCTTTGGGGAGCAACAACTTGAGATTGCGACTAAAGGTGTTGCCTTTGTCATCGCGTGCCATAAACACCACTTCATTGTTAATTTCCACGTCACCCAATCGTGACAAAGGAGGAGCCGTAATTGTGATGGTCTTGTCTGTCTCGTTCACTTTGTACTTCCAGTTAGGAGGCATAGAAGTGTACACCGCTGTGAGTTTGTCTGCTTTGGTGAAGGGAAACGTGATTTGTTGTCCAGGAGCAAAGGAGAGTTCACGAGTGTCGGGAGCATACTGATTGGCTACTTCTGCATTGGTTGTAGCATCTTTCGACTTTTCTGGTTGAATGTCGAAATTCAAATCAGGAACAAGGGGAACAACCACTTCGGGAAGGTCTGGATAAGTGGTGGTAATCGTTAATTTGTCACCTTCTTTGTTGATAGCCACTTTGGAAATAGGACTAATCACACCAGGTTCTCCCTGATCACCTTTGGGACCTTGAGGACCTGTTTCTCCTTGGTCTCCTTTATCCCCTTTATCCCCTTTATCGCCCTTGTCACCTTTTGGACCTTGAGGACCTGTAGCACCATTTTGTCCAGGTGCACCATCCTTACCGTTGGTGCCATCTTGTGCTTTGGCAACAACTTTCTCGCCATTGGCTTTGATGAATTCGGTGGTTCCATCGCACCAAGTCACTGTCCAATAGAAACGAGTGTCGTTAGTGTTCTCTTTGTCTTGTGCTGCGCTGAAGGTGGGAGTGCAACCACCCTTTCCATCCGTTCCATTCGTACCGTTTGTACCATTTGTACCATTTGCACCAGCTAATCCTTGAGGACCACGAGCAGGTTTACCCGTGTTTTGACCATTGATGTACCAATTGCCATCACCGCCGATGGTTACATCAAAGACTGGTGAAACTCCGTCCTTACCGTCCTTACCGTTTAGACCATCTTTACCGTCCTTACCATTGAGACCATCTTTACCGTCCAGACCGTCTTTACCGTCTTTACCGTTGAGTCCGTCTTTACCATTCAGACCGTCTTTTCCATCGCGTCCAAAAGGCACGTAGATAGTTGACTTTCCCAGTGTGATATATGCACCCACTGTGTCCGTATTCTCAATAGCATAGATGATTTTTGACACCGGTTCGCGGTTTACCAGCATATTGACGGTGAGTTGCAAATCACCGATTCTCTTGTTGAAACGATCGGCTTGGTCTTGCAGGTCTGCCATTGCTACTGAGGTAGTAAACTGGCGTTGATAGAGTTCTTGTGCGTCTTCTTTGTAGCAACTATGCAATGCAGTCATGGAAGCCAAAGCTAATGCACACCCTATTAGTGTTTTCTTAGTCATTGTTCTCTTTATTGTTGTATTCTTGTTTCTCTAATGACATACTTCTGAGTCTTGATTGTTATCGGAAATATGATCAAAAAAACAGGTGACAATTTATGCTTAATATCTTATTTCACAGTGATGCTTTGCAAGTTTTGCATTGCTGCTGGTGCATCAGAAATTTGGAAATACTGACGAGCCGCATCCCATTGCCCATTGCGAGCGAGCGCTACACCGAGAAGATTGTAGTAGTAGCCATCATTGAGCTTGAAACTTTGGAGCAAACGGAGTGCCTCTTCGTTTTGTTTGTTTTCAAGCATCTGATGAGCTCGATAAAGCTTAGTAAGAGGAGCATCGGGGTGAATTTGTTGCAAAGTTGCGAGAGCCGCCTTACCTTCTGCTGTGTTGAAACCATAGTCGAGTGCCACGGCGTACATTTCTTCTGCACCCACATTCTCAGGCTGGGTCTTCATCTTTTCCTTTGCTTCAGGGAGAGCATAAGCGCGCACATCAAACTGCACGTTATAGGAACTCTTTCGGAGATAAGGATAGATGGTTTTCAACAGTTCAGGATAACCAGCAACACGTTTGATTTCTTGTTTCACAATCTCAGTGTCTGGTTGACGCTTGAGCAGTGCCAAAACTTCGTTTGCACTAGGCAGGTTGGGGTTTTTAGTCAATGTGTCACGAAGACCATCCCAGTTTTCGGTCACGCGTCCCAATTGGAATTGGCTGCGATCGAGACGAGGATTGCGTTGCACCAGATAGTCAATGATAGATTGTGCACGACCAGTTGAGAGACGGAAGTTATTGTCCAAAGGACCTTCGGGAGAGGCAAAACCTTCTACGCGGATATTGCGCACGCGGTAGTCTTTGTTGGCTGTGATGGTGCGGAGTTCATTATCCACACGAGCCAATTCTGCTGCGTTGTTGTGAAGATTGCGCACAATGTAAGTCTTGTTGAGTGGATAGGTGAGCGCGATGCTTGCAGAATAGTTGCGAGGTTTTGCTTCGGGGAGAGTGATGCGCTCGGGAAGACCAATGAGCAATTGTGCTGCCAATTCTGGTGTGAGTGGATTGACCACTGGTTTTTGAGGTTGCACAGGAGCAGGAGCAGGGGCTGGCACATAAGCCATTTCGGGGGCTGCTTTACGGAATTTATAGACTACACCGACTGCAGGTTGCCACACATAACTGTCGTAAGCGCGACGAATGCTTTGCACACCGTCGATGGAGCGGTCGTGCTGCCAGATGAAGCGGTTGTTTACATCGATAGCCCAACGTGGGGAAAGGTTGAAACGCACTGCCACATCACCGCCCAAACCAATGGTGAGCGTGTTGTTCACTTTGGGAGCCACAACTTTGCCTGTTTCACGATGCACCACCTTT
>JABZGM010000033.1:12435-15045 GCA_015259235.1 Alloprevotella sp.
TTTGCCGTGTAGCTGCTCAAGTAGGCACCAGGACGCAACCACAGTTCCACGGGCTTTTCTTCATATACAGATGCAAAGAAAAGGCGAGTGAGATTGAGGTTAGCATTCACCGAGGCTTGCCAGAACGAGATGTTACTCTTGATTTGAGGGAAAGGCGTAGCCGCAAGTTGCACTTGTTGTGGGTTGTTGCCTTGTTCGCCAATCAGCGTTTTGCCCTCTTTGTTGGTAACGGGGAAATGATAGACCGTACCATCAATTTGGGTGTAAGGATAGTAGGTATAAGCGTCGTGTTGTCCCAAGTAGAAATTACGCTGGAAGTCGTTGGCGAAAGCACTGCTTTTGCCAGCACCGAAAGCTGCTTGGAGTCCAAACACAGATGAGAACTGATAGCCACCACTGAGTTGTGCACCCAAACCCAAGTGCAAATCGCCTTGGTTGGTGAGAGAGTAGAGTGTACCAAAAGTGAGCGGTGACATCACTTCAGCACCCACAAACCAATAGTTAGAACGGTAGTTCTTCGTTTTGTTTTGGGGAGTGTTAACCATTTCGTTGTCTTGCAACGAAGTGTGGTTGAGCGATAATGTTGGGGTGTTGGCAGTTTCGGGAAGTGATAGTCTCTCTTTATTGCTCGCTAAAGTTGGAACTGCAGTGCCAATAGCCATAAAGCTAAAGGCAAACAAGAGTGTTTGTTGTTTAGTCGCACACTTGTTGGCTTTTTTGTTTTCCATTATTAATGATGTTGTAGTTGACTCACTGATTTGAAAGTAAAAGCATACTTCAATAGGTCCAAAATTTGTATTTAAGTAATAGGTTTCTGCAAAAGTACGAGTTTTCCTCTTTTTGGTATGGAAAAATGCAAGAAATCATGTTTTTTTTTTACTCGATATCTAAGTAAATAACTAAAAAACGTGGTAAATGTTAAGTCTGTGTAGCATATTTTACCTCTTTCACGATGTATGTTTTGCTGCTTCGTTGTTAGTCTTAAAATGCATCCAAAGAGTAATTCAATATAGAATTAGTGGATTTTTGCGCAAAATAGCGTAGTGTATAAAGAAGAAGAGAGTGCGCCAATTTGTGATTGACTCACTCTCTTCTGAAGTGTTTAGTCTTGAATGACTATAAGGACTAGAGGATGTTAGAAGAAGTCATTGTAGGGAGGATTGGGATTAAACGTGTGAATGCCGTTTATGATTCCCTCGTAGTTTGGTGTATTGCTGATGCCTGAGGTTGACACGCTACCATCCTCTGAAATTGTTTGAATCCATGAATCATAATCATCTTCTCTTCTGCTGAATGGTGGAACTGGATAACTATGTGGATTATTCTCCTTTTCTAGGTAGTCGGAAGTGCCAATGTGATAGCTTATTACACCACCAATGATTCCTCTAATTGGAGTATAATCTCCCCATTTTTTGGTGAGTATTGCTTTACGTATAACTGCTCCGTTGGGGCGTGTATATTCAATCATAAGCGGGTAATCATTGCCTTCTTTTGTTGGGAAATTCGCAAATTCACCATAAAGCAAATCCTTTGTTTTATCGTATGTCACAGCATTGCTAGCACAAGTTATAGATTGCATACCGCCCACAATTTTTCCTCCTGGAGCTAGTTTGCTGCTCATTGTGGTTGCAGACACCTTGTAAAGGATTATTTTTGAAACATCGATAGGTTCATTTGTCGGAATCTCCAGCCATTTATGCGGGTTCTTTATATAGAGTTTCGTTTGTACAGTAACCTTGTGCAGTCGGGTTGTAATGACGTCTGAGTTATCATTGCTTTCAAATCTTGTTTCACCGACATATGTTTCTTTAGCGATGGGATGGTAGTAGATAGCTTTGGAACTACGGCTTATTTCTCCGGTTCCTCCGTGCTGACTGATAGTGAGAACCCTATGATAGGCTTGTGTTTGGTTGCCTCTTGAAGGTAAATCGATAACTTTAAGTGAATCGGCATTGTAGATGAAGTCTTGTAGGATGATTTGTCGGTTGTTCATGTTTTCATCCTTACTCAACCTATAGACTACTTTTCGTCTTAAGAACTCTGTGAGATTTTCAGAGGGCATACCCATATCTGGAATGTCTTCCGCTTTCTCCGGAACAATCGTGAAAATATGATTCCTGTCACGACGCACATAGCGCGTGAAAGTGTGCTTATATCCAGGAAGACCATGTAGATTGAATAGATTTAGTATCTGTTGTGGTTTAGTGCTAGTTGAACTCTCTGTTGAAGAGTTCGTTGTGGAGGTAGGTAGTGTGGGATTGTAGAAGTAGTTGACGTATATCACTTGTAAAACCTTCAGTTTGAGGTTACGACTAAAGGTGTTGCCTTTTTCGTCGCGAGCCATAAACACTACGTCATTATTATTATCTATATAGCCCAATCGTGACAAAGGAGGAGCCGTAATCGTGATGGTCTTGTCTGTCTCATTCACTTTGTACTTCCAGTTGGGAGGCATAGAAGTATAGACCGCTGTGAGTTTGTCTGCTTTGGTGAAAGGAAACGTGATTTGTTGTCCAGGAGCAAAGGAGAGTTCACGAGTGTCGGGAGTATACTGATCGGCTACTTCTGCATTGGTTGTAGCATCTTTCGACTTTTCTGGTTGAATGTCGA
>JABZGM010000340.1 GCA_015259235.1 Alloprevotella sp.
AAATTGATGAAATCAGCGAACTTCTGGAAAGCAAATTAGCTGATCGTCTCAATGAATTTGGTGTACAAATGAAGCACATCGACATCAGCGCAATCGAAATTGATAAAGAGTCCGAAGCATATCAAGAAGTCAAAGGTCTTACAGGTGGCATCACCGCTAAGACCATGCAAGCACAAGCAGATCTTAACATTCAGAACATGCAGGACATGCAAGCGCTGAATAAAGAAAACTTGGCTGAGAGTATGCGTATTCAACGCGAAGAAGCCCAACGTGCTCAAAAACTTCAAACTGAATCCAACTTCATGGGTGCACACGCTCTCAATCAACAGACGCATGTGCTGCAAACCGCTGCCGACAATCTTGGTCAGATGAGTCAAATGAATATGGGCAATGGCGGTGGGATGAACCCAGCAGGAATGATGACAGGAATGATGATGGGGGGTGCCATGGGTGGACAAATGGCTGGTATGATGAACCAAATGGGACAACAAGCCCAACAGTCCATGAATACCCCACCACCCGTTCCCAACGTCGAGTTTATGATTTCGGTCAATGGACAACAAATGGGTCCTTTCTCTGTGTCGCAGCTGCAACAAATGGCACAAACTGGTCAAATCAACTCCAACACCTATGTTTGGCGTCAAGGTATGGCTCAATGGGAATTAGCAGCAAATGTGCAAGAACTCAGCTCTTTGTTTGCTCCTTCCTGTACTCCTCCTCCCCCTCCTCCAGCACCTTAATGTTCCAAACTCTCATTCATAGAAATCATTACCCATAAATTTGAACATTATGTGCGACAATCATCTCAGCACCACCGATAGACTCATGGAGTTCGGTTTGAGCATGGCTTTGAGTCAACACATGATTCAAGTGATGAATCAAGCCATGCAGCAAATGCAAGTTCCCAACTCAGCAAAAGCACCATCACCGACTTCAAACTGCTACATAGTAGTAGAAGGCAAACCAGTTGGTCCCCTCTCGACGGATACCCTTTTGAAGGATTACGGTCGGCTCATCAATGGTGATACCTTAGCCTGGATGCCTTCCATGAGTGGCTGGCGACCTATGAAGGACGTTCCAGAACTCAACCAATTATTACATTTGCTCCCACCATCACTCCCCAACAATCCATAGTAAACAAATGAAGTGGAATATCTTTTTGACGATTATCTGCATTTTGCTCTCTGCATTAGATGCCTATTGGATTTACAACCTTGCTGCAGAACACGAATACGTCCTTGCCATCACCATTGAGAGTGGCATCTGTTTTGCAACCTCACTCGTCCCTCTCATTGCGCTAGACTATAAGGCTCCACGCGTTGGCATCAACATCCGCGTAGCTTCAGGACTTTGTTTTGTAGCCTTCCAAATTATTCATATCGTTTTTGCGATAGCAAAATTAGAACTCCCCTATTTCATCACAATCAATGGTGCTTTGCTTCTCCTTTTCGTTGCATTCTTGTATAAGTTTTCGAGAAAAGAAGAAGTCTAAGTAATCATTTCAAACAAAACAATAACATGTTGACCCCAGAATTAGAACAACTGATTCAGTATGCCCTCGCAGATGGTGTATTGACAGATAAAGAGCGCGCTGTGCTCATGAAGAAAGCAGAAGCTGCAGGAGCAGACCTCGATGAATTCGAAATGATTTTGGAAGCCAAACTGCATGAAGCAAAGAAAGCTGCTGCTTCCGCTGCTCCCAAAGC
>JABZGM010000341.1 GCA_015259235.1 Alloprevotella sp.
CCTCGGGAGTTCCCATAGGAAGCACGTAGGAAAAGAAGAAATCTCTGTATTTATCTAATTTAGATTTGGAATAATAAGTAAAAATATGAACACCCCACGAGGGAAACTTCTGGGCAAGGAAGCTGTTGATTGCTTCTTGCGTATGAAGGTATATGGTAGTAGCAAACAATGCATTGATAACAGCTTCGCGCGCGAAAGAAATGTTGAACCACTCGAAGCCTGGATGGACTACTTTGTTATCCGCTTTGAGTGTTGGTAGCCAATCCAGGAGCATTTGATGTATTTGCTCCAAAGCCTTGCGTTTCTTCTCACTGAGTTTGGGAGCTTTTTTATGTTGTACGAAGGTATCTAATAGATCTGGTTTGCTCAATTCATCTGTGAGATAAGCACGGAAAGCGAATTCATCAGAATGCGCCACGAAAACATCGATATGTTCCAATGCATCATAACGCTTTTTTTGCTGATTGATGCGTTTGAGATACCACAAAGCTGCAACCGAAAGCTGAGATGGTTTTCCACTAGCCATAAGAGCTTCAGCCTCTGCA
Source organism: Alloprevotella sp. (assembly GCA_015259235.1). Classification (GTDB taxonomy): domain Bacteria; phylum Bacteroidota; class Bacteroidia; order Bacteroidales; family Bacteroidaceae; genus Alloprevotella. Next base: position 546 of record JABZGM010000341.1, read on the forward strand.
TAAGCGACTTGTGCATCGACACCTCCCGCAGTATAGAGGGCTATATAAGCTTCCAATGGATTTTCACCAGCATAGGCAGTAGCGCGTTCCTCGGGATGCTCGAGATATCGGCGAATAGAGTGGAAGATGGTCGCAATATCCTTATCTTCAATCTTGTCGTATCCAAGACCACACCAAGTTTGCACCGCACGACGTACGGAGCTATAGCGCAAAAGTCCCTCTTCGTCGATAACTTTTAGGAGTTTGAGGTAGAAATCCATGTTGTAGGAGTCGCCACTCTCGACTATGACTTGTCGCAATCCCTCTTGCAATTTAGCAGCTTTCAGCAGGTTGAGGAGTAAATCATGGAACTCTTCATTGTCACTACGCTCAATAGCACAAACCAACGAGTAAGATAAGATGCCTACATTGTTTTCAGAAGTTAGTACTTCCTTAGTAGCCGCTATCACTTCGGCATCTCGTTCTCGTAACGCAGCACCAATAAATGAGCTAGCGTCAACTTCTTCAAACTGGCGTAGGCGCATCGTGTGACGACTGCGGACAAGATCATCTAAACTTGCACCATGAAGAGCTATAATCCAAGCAATAACAAGGTAACCTTTCACTATACTCTCTGATAATGAGCCAGCATCGGACAAACGAAAGCGATATATTCCGGTCATCTCACTCTTCGTTTCCTGATAACCTAGGAGATACGCTAGCTTGTCACTGAGCCATGAGGGCAGCAAATGGGGAAGATGGTAACCTGCCTGGAGAAGTTGGGAATGTTCTAGGGAATCGATAGAATGTTTTTCCAAGGCCATGTCGAGGCCCCACGGAGATGTATTAGAAAGAGCTCTGGAGGCTGCATATGTATACAGTACTTTTTCTATCTTATTCAAGGACTTGACATCAATTTGTGCCAAATAATCCTTCTTAAATTGTTCAGCTTGTTCTGGAGTACGCATGAGATTAGATGCTAGATATTAGACGTTAGAAAGTAAATGTTAGACGTTAGACCAACGATATTGAACATTAGATCGACAATCTTGGACGTTAGTCCCTAGAACTATAGGAATGGATAAGAAAAACACGGAGGAAATCTTCCATTTTCACCTTACCACAGCAGGCCAGCGAGGAAGGTGAGACGGAGAAATACGACTTCACTACCCTCTTTC
>JABZGM010000342.1 GCA_015259235.1 Alloprevotella sp.
CACCAACGTACTTTACAAGCGCGTCGATGTCAGCATCCATGATGCTGAACGTCAGCTTGGGAATCTTCTTGCTCTTCTTTCGCACTTCGGGGGCTGCGCGCCCCTCCTCAAAATGCTCCGTTACTTCTGATGCTTCCTGGCTAAACTTGGCGGTGTCCTTGTAGGTCTTGCCAAGCTTGGTCATTGCGTTCTCCGCTGGCATCGTTCCAGCCACCGAAGCTGTGCCAACAAGAATTTCAGCTAATCCGAGTGTTACCATATCTCTACCTCTCTACTAATGTGTTTGTATATTCCAAGCAATCCTTATGTTGCAAAAGTGCTGCTTGATGGTTGTGTCATTAAGCACTGACTGACTTTCGGGGATTAGCTTCAACCCCTCAATCCGCGCGCTTCGCAACACATCCAAGACTATCTTTGTCAGCTTGGCAAGACGCTCATGGTTGGGCTTCGTCTGCTCAACTCCGTCAATTCGGCGCGCGATGTCAGCCACATAGATGTTCACATTGCTTGTTGCCAGCTGCGGCAAGTAGTCCTGTGTCATCGTGATGGTGTTTATCACAACATCCTCCTTGGTTGAGCCATCGGGGCGGTCGTTTGAGTAGTACACACCACCCGTGATGGTACTTTTAAGCTCGCTCGACCCGCTCAACAGCTTGTAGACAATCTTGTCAATGTCAAATGATGTCTTCATCATTCAGCGGCACTTCTGATATTATCAATCAACCGGTCTAACATCCTGGGCAACTCCCTCTCTGCTAACTGCTCCGCTGACGCGATTACATCACGCCCGCGGGCTTCAACGTACAGAGCGTAGTTCATTCCCGCCGTCACGACAAGGCACACACCATGCGTGCGCTCCCCAATCTTCTGCGAGAGGTCTGCACCAGCCTTTGCACCAGCTGCACCACCTTTCACTTCATCGTAGTACGAATGAACGGCAACGCCATCTACAAAGACGGCATAACCAATGGAAGAGCGAAGATTGCCCGTTTGGTCTTCAAAGCCCGTTTCCTTGGGTACTGAGCGCGCGTGATTAACGCACATTTCACCAAGCATCTGCAAACGCTTGATTTGCTGCTGCTGAATCTGCCCAACGAACGCGCTATATCGCTCCTGGACTTCCTCTTTCGTAAACTGAGCCTCTATACCCATAGTCGCGAGTGCAATTGCCCCTTGTCAAACTTCAACGCAACGCCCTTAATGCGCACCACTTCGCCCGCTTCGTCCTCCGAGACAAAGACATTCGTCCCTGGGGCTATTACCAATGCCCCCTTGGGTATCTGAATCAGGGAAGAATACTTGCGATACGTGCCATCTGCGGTCTGAACTTCCGCCCCTCTGCCGTCTGTCTCCTCGCGGCACATGGAGAGAAGCTCAATGGAGCTTTCCCCGTCACTCCAATAGCCATCTTCCCCCTGCTTTGATTCAGCGGTCTTGACGGCAAAGAGGTAGTGAGGATATTGCTTTACCATAGATGTGAGCGATTGCGCACCTTTGGACGCGCAAGCAGTACATTTTCCTCACCAAGCTCACTGCACAGAGCGTTGTAGTAGAGCTTCACGGCATCCATGTTCCAAGAGATTGAATACCCACCTTCCGAAACATTCTGCAACACGCCCTTAAACAACACGGACATTCGGTTGTAGGTAGCCATATCGCACCCCCGAACATCCACATCTGCATCTGCATCAAG
>JABZGM010000343.1 GCA_015259235.1 Alloprevotella sp.
ATCAGGAAACGAAGGGGATGATGCGCAGCATTTATCGCTTCCGCTTGTCTAATTCAGGCAAGTTGTCGGAAGCTACTGTGAGAGAGACAGTCGTCGATGCGTTTATGATAGCTCTTCATGGAGCAAGTTTAGACGATCTTGTTCGTGGGCGCCATACAATGCGCCTACAGGAGTTTAGAAAGGTCGGTTATAGCGCTTTCATTGGAGCCGCTTTACGCCAAGGCAATGCCGAAGTCATTGCCGCTGCTAAGGACGTAATCACCTCAGAAAACAATGTTGGTATCTTATCTTACGAATTAGTCTGCGCTATCGAGCGTGGTGACAACGAAGAACTCCATGATTTGCTCCTCAACCTGCTGAAAGCTGCTAAGTTGCAAGAGGGATTGCGACAAGTCATTCTGGAGAGTGGTGATTCCTACAACATGGATTTCTACCTCAAACTCCTAAAAGTCGTCGACGAAGAGGGACTTTTGCGCTATAGCTCTGTACGTCGTGCCGTGCAAACTTGGTGCGGATTGGGATACGAAAAGGTTGAAGATAAGGATATTGCGACTATCTTCCACGCCATTCGCCGATATCTCGAGCATCCCGAGGAACGCGCCACTGCTTATGCAGGAGATAATCCGCTCTATACTGTGGGCTGTGTCGATGCGCAAGTGGCATTTGACGAGGCTGAAGCGCTGCTGACTAGTGACAAACCCTCGCAGGTCTCTGTGGCTGCCTTGTGGTATTTAAATCGTGTCAATCTGGAAGATAGGCACTATATAGACTTTTTGCATCTCGATGTATTTATTCTTCGATTAGAAGAACCCGCTTTTCGTGCCTACATCATAAATGAGTTGAGAGGAACAGGCGTATTAGACCATTTCGTTAAAAAGAGAAAAGCGCTAGTACTCAGCGAGAACACTCGAAAAAAAATGGAGGTGTTACACCAAACAATTTTAGATTGGCTGCCAACACTCAAAGCGAAGAATAAAGTGGTCCATCCGGGCTTCGAGTGGTTCTGCATTTCTTTCACGCGCGAAAGCGTTATCAATGTCTTATATAAGATCTCTCTGCTCCTCCACACGCAAGCTGCTGTGGATAAATTCCTTGCGCAGAAGATTCCCTCATTGAGAGTCAATATCTTCTCCTCCTATTATTATTACAATAGTGACAAAGATGGATACAGTGATTTCTTCTTTTCCTACGTGCTTCCTATGGGATCTCCCGAGGCGCGTCGAGGTTTTCTCTTGCGCAATGCTTTGAATTTTGAGAACGATGCCCTGTTTCTCGTCTTCCGCGAGGCGTTCTTGCGCGAACAATTCACAGATAAGGAAATCCAACTCCTTGATGCCAAATTCAAATCCAAGGTTTCCACCACGCGCCAACGCGCAGTGCAGTTGCTGCTCACGCAGCCCGATGACATTTTGGTGGGAGCATTGCGACGTTGCAGCGTACGAAAGGCGACTATATAGCCGATTGTCTGATGGAACTCCGCGAGGGCAGTGCTATTTTGCGCGAGAAGTTTGGAGAAGTGACTGAGTCAGAGAAGAAAAACTCTGAGGATGGTGCTTCTGACAGTAGAGCCGCAGTAGGTAAGGGCAAATCAAAGGCAGCGCAAGTGGGAGATGCTGGAGACAGTCAACTACGTTTCGGTTGGTTCACTCCCACAGAGTTGCCCCAACTTCCCTTTGAGAATCCATTTTC
>JABZGM010000344.1 GCA_015259235.1 Alloprevotella sp.
AATACCCTACAAAACCTCAAATTTGAAGATCTACGCCCCTATGCCCAAGAAATCACCTTGCATGGTGACGACTTGCTCATCGTGGAAAGGCTTGGCGATGTAGACCTTTCGCAGGTCGCCATACGAACTTCCTTTTTCACCATCGCAGTCTGCACCAAAGGGTTTGCACACTTTGTGCTCAATGGCAAAGAATGCCACGTCAAAGAAGGCGACCTCTTCATCACCTTCGGCAGACAAACCATCGACCACTTTGAGCGAAGCGAAGACTTTCAGGGCTCTGCGCTCTTCCAGAGTCAAGAGTTTGTGCAAGAATCGCTCATGACCATGCGCTACCTCTGGCCCTATCTCATCTATCTCATGCGACATCCCGTCATGTCGCTCAATGAACAGGAACGAACCATCGTCAGAGAAGGATACACGCTACTTAAAAATAGATTGGCGTCAGAAGAAGAGGTGCTCAGACAAGAGCTCATACAAGCCATCTTGCAGGTCTTTTATCTCGATGTCTGCCGCATGATGGAAAAACGGGCTCCACGAGAGGAACACTACAACTCACGCACCTACAATCTATTCTATCACTTCATGCAGCTCCTCGCCTCCAATTATATGATCGAGCGAGAAGTGGCATGGTATGCCCAAACACTTTCACTCACCCCTAAATATCTCTCGGAAGTGGTGAAAACCGTGAGCGGACGCACCGTGGGACAGTGGATCTCAATCATGGTGGTGATGGAAATCAAATCGCTCCTGCGCAACACCGACATGAGCGTTAAACAAATTGCGCAACAACTCAACTTCACCACGCAGAGTTTCATGGGACGCTATTTCAAAAACCTCACCGGACTCTCTCCACTCGACTACCGAAAACGATTTTCCAACTAAGCGTCGCGCGCGCTCTCCTCATTTGCCCCCCTCCGACCAGCACCGCATGCCACTATGCGATGCCTTGGATTTCCCTAATACCTCTTACCTCTCACTTCTTTTGTCTATGATTACTCTTCAAAATTCTTTTCTCAAAACCACCATCTCCACATTAGGTGCTGAGATGCACTCGCTCACTCTCATCGAGAGCGGGAAAGAAATCATTTGGCATGGCGATGAAACCTTCTGGAGTGGACACTCTCCCATCCTCTTCCCCCTCGTGGGAAGTGCATGGAATGGCACGCTCCGCCACGAAGGCAAAGAATATAAACTCCCCAAACACGGCTTTGTGCGCAAACGCCAATGGGACATCGTGGAGCAACGTCCCGACTGCGTGACACTGGCTATCGAAAACTTGCCCGAAGACCTCGAAAACTTCCCTTGGAAGTTCCGTCTGGAAGTGACCTACTCGCTCCAACAACGCAAGGTGCAAGTGGATTTTCACGTGAAAAACCTCTCCACCACTTCCACCATGTGGTTCCAAATCGGTGGACATCCTTCCCTTATCCTACCCTCTCCCTTGCGCGCCGGACAAAAACCTTCTTCGCCAGACCACAACGCTTTCACCTTGGCTGCACGTCCCACATCGCCCGACATGCAACCCGCTGGTTACCTCCGTCTTGAGGGAGCTCCACACAGTCTGCTCCGCGCCTCCACACAAGGGTGCACCGAACCGCAGCGTTTCCCCATCCCCTGGAGCAAAGACGCGGCGACGTCTCGCGCTTTGGCGAGCAACAATCACTTC
>JABZGM010000345.1 GCA_015259235.1 Alloprevotella sp.
GTGTAGCCATCTGTAGTCTAAATCGTTTTTGAATATGAGTCATTGAAATACAGTCTTTATGTCTTCAAAAACACCGATGGAAAGAAAATAACTTGCAACAATGAGTACAAAGTTTTTCAACAATACAGTGAACAATACCCTTTTTGATAAACTCAAAGGGATTGCATCGGAGATGGTTTCATTCGACCGCTTCTTGGCTGTTGTCGGTTTTTTTCGTTCCTCTGGTTATTTCAAGTTGCGCAAGGAATTGGGCGACGTGCAAGAGATTAAAATCTTGATAGGCATCAACATCGACAATATATTTCGTAAGCACAACAAAGCACTTTTGATGCTTGCTGATCCAGAAAAAGCGAAAGAAATCTATAATGGAAGTTTCAAAGAAGACATCCAAAATGCAGAATACGCTCCCGAAGTGGAAGAAGGTATAGTGCAACTCTGTGAAGATTTGGCTTCTGGGCGATTGGAGATGCGCATTCATGCCACCAAAAATCTGCATGCAAAGTTCTATTTGTGTCTTCCTCAGAAACACAACGAGCATAGTGACGGTTGGGTGATCATGGGTTCTTCCAATATCTCTGATTCTGGATTAGGCATCAAGCAGCCACCTCAGTATGAACTCAATGTGGCTATGAAAGACTATGACGATGTAAAGTATTGTACTGACGAGTTTGAAGCGTTGTGGTCTCAGGCTATCGCTTTGACTTTGGATGATATTGCGGAGTATAAAAAAGAGACCTATTTGGACAATGCGCCTACTCCCTATGAACTGTATATCAAGGTGCTTATCGACACATTTGGCGACCAGGTGGAAGATGATTTCTCCATCAGTTTACCCGAAGGTGTGAAGGACTTGAAATACCAAAAAGACGCGGTTATTCAAGGCTATCAGATGCTGATGGAGCACAATGGTTTGTTTCTCGCAGACGTTGTGGGTCTGGGCAAGACAATGATAGCCACGATGATTGCAAGAAGATTCGTAGAGGCTAATGGTAAACATACCAACATTCTAGTGGTTTTTCCCCCAGCCTTGGAAGAAAACTGGAGAAATACGTTCAAACTCTTTGGCATCTACAAAAAGGCACAATTTGTGACCAATGGGAGTCTCTCCAAAGTCTTAGAAGGAAAAAACAACTACAAGGACAAAGAGGAATTTGATCTTGTCATTGTCGATGAAGCACATGGATTTCGCAGTGACAATTCAGGGAAATATGACGAACTGCAGAAGATATGCAAATCTCCTTGTCTAAACATGGGTTTGTTGAAGCAGCAGACAAAGAAAGTGATGCTGCTTTCTGCCACTCCTCTCAACAATCGCCCCGACGATTTGCTCAATCAGTTGCTCCTTTTTCAAAACAGCCAAAGTTGCACCATCGATGGTATTCCCAATCTGAAGAAATTCTTTACTCCGCTCATTGAGGAGTATAGAAAAGTGATGCACAACAGAGGTAAGCACGATGTGACGGCTGAGGTAGATTTGATCTATGAGAAGATACGTCAAAAGGTGATAGACAAAGTGACTGTGCGCCGGACACGCAACAACATTCTCAACGACAAAGACTACAAAGCCGACATTGAGTCGCAAGGCATTGTGTTTCCCAATATATTAGCTCCGAAAGAATTAGTATATAAAATGGACACAGATACAAGTGCCCGATTCTATGAAAC
>JABZGM010000346.1 GCA_015259235.1 Alloprevotella sp.
GCTTATAACGATGACGTCCAAATCAACAAGAAGACCATCAAACCTAACGAAGCTTTTGAAATTGGTTACGTTGATCCTCTTCACGAAACGGCTACTTGGACGATTTTTGACAGCAAGGGTGAAGAAGTGTTCTCAGGCACTGGAAACAAAGTTCAAGTCAATGGACTTGCCAATGTTGGTAGCTACACGCTTAAAGTAAAAGGAAACGAACAAACAGCAGAAGGTCGCAAAGAAACCACTCGCGAATTTGTTTCTTTCGTTCAAATTACGAGCAAAGAAATTGGTGCTCTTCCTGAAATTAAGACACTCACTGCCAACAATGCTAACTCCAACATTGAGCTCAAAGTCAATGAAGCTGCCCAATTTGCTTACACAGGACGAGAAGCTGATGGTAATGGTTCACAAGGTGTAAACCTTAAGGAAGAACGATTTGGGGTTCCTGTTTCTGAAGTACAAGTGGCAAATGGTAAGAGCTTCGCTGTGGCTTATTGGCTCAAGATCAACAAACTTGCAGCTGGTTCAACACAACTTCTTAGCATTGCTAGTAAGAAAGATGGATGGCCCAAGACCGACTGGGGTTGGATTTGGACTTCACTCAATGCAGATGGTACTATTGGAAGTTACACCTTCCGCGGCACCGATGCTTCTGGCAACACAGAGTTGCAATATACCATTGGCAAAACTAAGCTCCCCGTAGGTAACTGGGTACATCTTGCCTTCAACTTCGAATATGATGCTAACGGCGACTTCCGCTCTGATTTCTATGTCAATGGAGTCAAGCAAGAAGTGACGAAATGGAAGCATGGCGGTGCAGAACAAACTAGCCCCGTAGGCTTTGAGTCGAATGTCTACTCTATTACCGATAATATGGTTATTGCCGCAGGCGGTACTGCGCATGGTCGTGCTGGTATTGATGGTGTCATTGACAACTTCCAAATCTGGAACAAGCCCATCACTGCAGAAGACGTTCAAACTTCTATGAAGAGCCTCAACAAAGATGCCCTTCCTGAGGGTCTTGCAGCACTTTGGACTTTTGAAGACAAAGCTACCAATAAGAAATTTACCTCTGTGGGTAAAACTACTGCCAACGCAGGTTTGCACAACTATGTTGCTGCTGGTGGCGAAGGTCAAGGCGACATCAACTGGGTAGAACCAACCTACACTTCTGGATGTCCTTTCATCACAGGAACAGCCTTCCCTGTTAAGACTACAGCTACTTGGACTGCTAAGAATGCAACCATCACAGATGCAATGGGTAATGACCAAGCGGGTTCTGCTAACATTGCCTTCTCTAAGGATGGTATGTACAATGTGACACTTACGCTCACCAACGCACTTGGTAGTGACAGCAAGACTTTCTCTGTCATCAAAGTGGGTACAGGAGTCACTGGCATTGAAAAAGCTCAATCTGATGAGTTCAAAGCTACAACTGTAGGAGAAAATGTTTTGATTGAATTTGAACAATCTGGACATTATAATATTTCTCTTTACAACCTCGCTGGACAAGTTGTTACACAAAAGTCTGCACACATTGCAGCTGGCAACAACGCAAGTCTCTATCTCGGTACTCCAGGCACTTACCTCCTCCGTATCGAACGCGATGGTAAACTCGTCCGCACCGTGAAACTTGTAAAGAACTAATTCTTTATAAC
>JABZGM010000347.1 GCA_015259235.1 Alloprevotella sp.
TTAAGGTGCTGTTCGAGTGAGGGATGGCTCAAAAAAAACTCCAGCCTATGGGATAGGTTGGAGTTTTTATTATGTTAGCCAATAGGAGGGATTATCCAGTAGCAGGGATTTCCTCATGAAACGGGGATTATCGAAGAAAATGTAAAAGGTCGCCCACTCGTAAGGAGTGAGCGACTTTTTGTTGGTAAAGATTAATGTTAGGAGAAATAGACTATTTCGTTTCAGAAGAAGCGGGCTTCTTTGCGGTGCTAGAAGTAGCCTTTTTTGTGGTAGAAGCTGGTTTCTTTGCCGTGGATTTCTTTGCAGCAGAAGCAGGCTTTTGGGTGGTTGTCTTCTTCGTGGTAGATGCCGCTTTGCGTGTAGGGGAAGCCTTTGCAGCAGGAGCGTTAGAGGTAGCGTCTGTGTTCGGCAGTTTTCGATTTTTTCAACGCCATCCTAATGTTGGATGAACCAACATTCTCAGCCATCACCTTTTTTACCTAAATGCTTGATGGCATCAAGATAGTCATGCTCCACATCGCTGATGGTGCGCTGCTTGTATTGCCGATATTCATTGGTGGCATGCTCCATCGCTTCTGAGTGCGACACCTTGCCTGCATCTTGCAGCAGTTGTTCACCCGACATGGTAAGTATTCTGTCCAGATAGTTTGCCCAGTCATTCATCGTCATGGGCTGCTTTTTCTCGGCTTGGCGCTCAGCAAAGTCGAGATAACCCGACACCAATTGCCCCATAGAGCGTAGCTCCTTATCGTCAAGATAATTCTTTGCCGTGCGTGCTTCGGCTAAGGTGGGCTGTGTTCCCTTGAAAGTAATCAACCCCATAAAATCTTTTTCGGCATCGGCACGTTCCACAATCAGCTCAGCAGCCGTGTGCCCGTGTATGGCAAAATGGATTTTGTTTTGTACCTTCTTGAAGAACCCCTCTGAGATAGAGGTACGTGGGTCGTAGTCGATGCTCGTGGCATAGATCTCGAGCACCTGGCGATAAAACACCTTCTCCGTGGCTCTAATGTCGCGGATACGCTCCAACAGCTCTTTCCAATAACCGCCCCCGCCTAACTTCTTCAGTCGGTCATCATCGAGCGTAAAGCCTTTGGTAATGTATTCTTTCAGGCGCAAGGTAGCCCATTGACGAAAGCGAGTAGCTGTGATGCTCCGCACACGATAGCCCAAGGCGATGATCATGTCGAGGTTATAAAAGGTCGTCAAGTACGATTTACCATCAGTAGCAGTTGTTCGGAATTTCCGAACAACTGATTCTTCCAGTAGTTCTCCCTCCTCAAAGATATGCTTAATGTGCTCACTAACATTCGATTTGCTCGTCTGGTACAGCTCGCACATCTGTGCTTGAGTAAGCCACAACGTGTCTTCCTCAAGTTTCACATCTATCTTGGTCAGCCCGTCTTGGCCGGTATAGATCAATATCTTATTGTTCTCGTCCATCTTTCTTGAGTTTTGATTGGATGTGCTAAACATTCTCTATATCTTTGTATATTTTGTACTCAAACTCTAAAAGCTGGTCGATGTCCTCATTCTTTCTGACGACTTTAGTCACTTTAAGTGCAGTAAATTTATGGTGACTATTTCGTTTCAGCAGAATCGGTCTTCTTAGCCGTGGCAGAAGTAGCCTTCTT
>JABZGM010000348.1:0-233 GCA_015259235.1 Alloprevotella sp.
AGAATCCTCAGAGGAACCGAGCCCCGCTTGTCGGGGCGAGCATAAAAGGATCTGTGACCCCGAGCATAAAAGGGTCTGTAATCCTCTATCGTCTAACGTCTAATGTCTAATTTTTAACGTGTAGTTTGTAAAGTCTACTTTGCAAAATGGGGGGGGGGTAAAACGCTGAATGGGTGCCTTTTAGCCCATAGAGTAGGCGGAAATGGAATAAAATTCGTATATTTGCCCCCAAA
>JABZGM010000348.1:243-1609 GCA_015259235.1 Alloprevotella sp.
TTGAATAACGGGAAAACGATTGGAATCCGATAGAAAAAGTGTTTTCTGACGGACAATAAATACTTCTCCTGCCGAATGCGGCAAAACGTCCAGAAAAGAAAGGAAGATAATCCCCGATTGATGAAGACTACAAAGAATTAAACTAGGATACGACCCACGATGTCGCAAACCTATGTCATTTCATAACTCCACCCCAAAAGAGCGAGGAGATTAGACGTTAGAGATTAGACGTTAGAGGGTCGCAGACCCTTTTCTGCTCGCCACGTACGCATGGATCGGGCTTAGATGTTAATCCCCCTTGCCCTGAGCGGAAATTTCCATTTAACTCCCAGTCATTAGATTTTTCGCCCGAAAAAAAAACGGAGAAAAGGCTGGTTAGGTGTGGTGAAAAAGCATGTACAACCCCAATAATAATGAGGAAACTAACTTATTTCAAGAGTCTATTGTTCGTTGCAGCCTTTTCTGCAGCGTTGGGTGCTTGTCGTTCCGATGAACTGGCAACGAAAGAACGCATCACAACCGAAAAAGAGGTGGCAGAGCGTGCCGATACCTTCAGTTTGAAACTTGATTTCCCCTCCATCGCTTTTAGAAGTAAAATCTCTGCTATGAGCGATGAAGGCAGCGAAAACGGCGAAAACGGCGAGAAAGCCACACGCACCTCGTTGTTGGTGAAAAACGATGGTACCACGCAGCTCGAATTGAATACAGGAGAAGCCACCACGATGTCGGTGTTGCTCATCTTGCGCAACCAAGATGGGTCGAAAGTATATGTTTCTGCCAACAATAATTGGAACATCGTCAAAGGTCAAGAATTGAGTTTGGATGCTTCGGGCATATACACCTTCACTGGGGTGAAGGGAGCGACAGGCGCACCTACATTTAACAAAGACGATGTGTGGTATCTCGATGCGATGACCGGCGGAGATTGGGATGCTACCAATAAAGCCTACATCATCAACAAGAAATGTCAGATTCCCAACAAATTGTATAAGCCCGGCGAGAAACTCGTGTTGGGACGCGATATCACCGTGCCTTTCCAACTCGGCACAGATGCTGTGGGACGCGTGGGTGAACGCCGTTGGGGCGTGCGTATGGCTGTGGCAAACAACAACCGCAACAGTAGCAATTTGACCCCTCGTTTGGTGTGCATCGATTCTGACCCTAACTTTTTGCCCTACGGCAGTTTGTTGTGTATGCGATTTAAGAATTCCATGCACAAGTTGTCTGAAGATCCAGGGATTAAAAAGCATCTTGACAACACTTACAACCAATTGACTTGGAAGAAGACCTCTTTCTCTTATTTCCTGCGTGGTATATCTGTGGAGTCCAGTACCTCCACTGCTGGGGGATGGATATCAGTGAACAC
>JABZGM010000349.1 GCA_015259235.1 Alloprevotella sp.
CCCACCAATAGACAAGTACTTCTGGTGCTTGTCTTTTTTTTGTTCCCAATGGTAATTTGAGATGACTTGGATATGGGAATAAGGTTTCGGGCATAGTTTCTTTCTTTTTCTAGTGAAATTGGGTGTGATAGTGTGCTTTTCTCTGAGAAATGTTTGGTGGTATCATGAGAAATGAGTAATTTTGCGTGCCGATTATTATCAAGTTGCCTCATTTTGAGGTTGCACTTGCGTGTTAATAGCCAAGTTCTTTGGCCGAATTTGGTGGTTAGAGAATCGCAAGAAAAAGATAATTTATTGATTTATGGGCGAAAGCCCACTTAGTAACTACAAATTAATCATTTAGAATGGATACTTTAAGCTACAAGACCATTTCTGCAAACAAGGAGACCGCTCAGAAAGAATGGGTAGTTATCGATGCTACCGATCAAGTTTTGGGTCGCCTTGCTTCAAAAGTTGCCAAGCTCCTCCGTGGTAAGTACAAGCCTAACTTTACTCCTCACGTGGACTGCGGTGACAACGTAATCATCATCAACGCCGACAAGTTTATCTTGACTGGTAAAAAGATGACTGACCGTGTGTACTACACTTACACTGGTTATCCTGGTGGACAACGTGAGCATACTCCTGCTTCTATCTTGGCTAAGCCCAATGGTGCAGATAAGCTCCTTCGTCGTGTTGTAAAGGGTATGCTTCCCAAGAATCGTCTTGGCGCGCAATTGCTCCGTAATCTCCACGTTTATGTGGGTACTGAGCACAAGCATGAGGCACAAAGCCCCAAAGCTCTTGATATTAACACCCTCAAGTAATCAAACAAGTAGACACAATGGAACAAATTAATGCTCTGGGTCGTCGCAAAAGCGCCGTTGCCCGTATCTTTGTCACTGAGGGTTCTGGTAAGATTACTATCAACAAGCGTGACCTCACCGAATATTTCCCCTCTTCAATCCTTCAGTTCGTGGTGAAGCAACCTCTTGCTCTCCTCGAAGCTACTGAAAAGTATGACATCAAAGTAAACCTCCAAGGTGGTGGTTTTACTGGTCAGAGCCAAGCACTCCGTCTTGCTATCGCTCGCGCTTTGGTGAAAATCAATGCTGACGATAAGAAGGCTCTTCGTGCAGAAGGCTTTATGACTCGCGATCCTCGCGAAGTTGAACGTAAGAAGCCAGGTCGTCCAAAGGCACGTCGTCGCTTCCAGTTCAGCAAGCGTTAATCTCTATCGGCAAGTTTGCTGAAAACAGAAAAACGTTTAGCATCCAAACGCATGAGACCATCCAAAATCCTGCTGTGTTGTTTAGACTCGCAGGTTGATGCTACTCATGGGTTGGTTGAAATGTCTAGCACTCTTGTTAGTGCATAAGACAATCAATAATTATAGGAGTACGCGTTGCCATTCCTGGGCAACTGAAACAATCTTATATTCTGTCTATCAATAAAGGGCAGGGTAGTCATGAAGATTGATAGAATGCTCCTCAACTTACAAGGAAAGTAAACTACAATTCAAAATGTCTAGAACTAATTTTGAAACCCTTCTCGAGGCTGGCTGCCACTTCGGTCACCTCAAGCGCAAGTGGAATCCCGCTATGGC
>JABZGM010000034.1:0-3616 GCA_015259235.1 Alloprevotella sp.
ACACGATACTGTGCGACAATGGCACATTCAGCACGATAGTATTTTTCTTCACGACAGTATTTACTGGCAAGGCAACCAAATGGTGAAAGAGCGAACACACGAACATTGGCACTTTGTGCATGACACGCTGCATCGGGTACACCTCGATACCTTGTTTCGGGCTAGAGATCGGCAAGAACAACAACGCACTGCCACTTCGACGACTCCGCGTGACTCCCTCACCTCTGCCCTACTCTTTGCCCTCATCGGCATTGCAGTGGGGGGAGTGTTAAGAGGATACCTCCGAAAATAAGATCTATAACGGTCTGATGACCGATTTGGGATAATACCAAATCGGCTGTGGCAAAACAGATCTTACCACAGCCGAGCTGGATTATTTTGGGGGAAGGTGACATTTACAAAAAAACTCTAGAGCGCAAGCGTGTGCCATGCCTCCCAGGCGGCTTCTGCCTGAAGGTGCAACATTTCGAGTCCATTTTTCACGACAGCCCCTTGCGCTTTGCCCAACTGCATGAAGCGCGTTTCGAGGGGATTGTAGACTAAGTCGTACAGCACATGGGCTGACGTGAGCCAAGCATAAGGGATGACTGGCGATTCCTCTACTTTGGGGTGCATGCCTAGCGGAGTGGTATTGACCACGAGAGGATGCGTTTTCAACATTTCGGGCGTGAGAGCATCGTAAGTGAGCACCGGTATCACTGCTCCACCCACTTCCACACCTTGGGGCAAGGGATAACGACTCACATAGGTGGGATGAATGCCTAACTTTCGGAGCGCAACAACAACAGCTCGTGATGCTCCCCCTGTGCCCAACACAAGGGCACGCTGGATGTCGGGACGAAGCAAGGGGCGCAGACTCTCTATGAATCCTACCCAATCGGAATTATCGCCCAATAATCGCACTTCTCCGTCATCACTGCGCACGATACGCACCACATTGACAGCTCCTATCTCTGAAGCTGCTGGCGACAAAGCATCGAGTTGCGCAATAATGGTTTGCTTGTGAGGGATGGTCACATTGAACCCACGCAAATCGGGATGTGCCATTGCCCACTGGTGCAAATCGGGCAGTTGCTCCATTTCAAAGTTTTCGTAAGTGGCAGCAATGCTTTCACGTGAGAACTTTTCCGCAAAGTATTTTGCAGAAAAACTATGCCCAAGCGGAAAGCCGATGAGCCCATATACATCGACAAAGGCAGTACCTTGGGAAGAAGGAGAAAGCGAGTGAGCCATAACTCTTTGCTAAAAAGCTATTTCTCCGCCGTGTAGAGCGTGGAGAGTCCGAAAGTGAAACGGCGGAATTTCACCGATTGAAAACCCGCTTTTTCGATGATGCCTTGCATCACTTCGCCTTGTGGGAAGGCTTCCATCGTAGCAGGCAGATAAGAATAGGCTCGGCTGTCACGTGAAACGAGTTTTCCCACCATGGGCATCCACACATGGGCATAGAGCCAGAAGAGCTGTTTCATGGGGAAGCGAACTGGACTGGTGAGTTCGATAATGACGAGTCGTCCACCTGGTTTGAGCACACGGAGCATCTCGCGAAGTCCTCGGTCGAGATCTTCAAAGTTGCGCACACCGTAAGCCACGGTGACGGCATCGAATGTGTTATCCTCGAAAGAAAGTGCCATGCAGTCTTCCTTTTGTAGCGTAATGATGTCGGATTTTCCGGCGCGCTCCACCTTCTCACGACCTACGCTGAGCATCCCTTCTGAGAGGTCAGCTCCGATGAGTGATTGGGGCTGCAGACGGTCCACTGCCATAAGGGCGAAATCGCCTGTGCCAGTGGCTACATCGAGGATGCGCTGCGGAGCGTAGGGCTTCAAAGAGTCGATAGCAGCCTTGCGCCATGAGTGGTCGATGCCCAGTGAGAGGGTGTGATTGAGAAAATCGTAGGAATGTGCGATTTGGTCGAACATACGTTCCACCTGTTCGCCTTTTGCTCCTTCGTTGGAGTAAGGCTTTATGCTTTCTTGCTGATATTTCATTGCAAAGTTTGTGCGTTATGGCTTATTCTTCGGAGAAATCTTTCATGATTTCACGATAAGCACTGTAAAGTTCTGAGCGGCTCACATAGCCCACAAAGCGGTTTTCGGTGTTGACCACAGGGAGTGTGCCAGCATCATCGACTTGGAATTTGTCCATAATGGCAAGCATACCATCATCGGTGCGCAGGGTGGCTGAAGGTTGCGACATGAGACCGCGCACAGTGAAGGTGTTGTAGAGTTCGCTACGGAAGATGATATGGCGGATGTTGTTGAGATTGATTTGTCCCAATAAAGCTCCATCAGGACTGCACACAGCGAAATGGAGGCGCTTGCTGGAAGAAACGATTTGCAACATATCACCGAGTGAGGTTTCAGGATCCAGCACCGGACGGGTCTTGTCGATGACGTCATCGAGATTCATCAAGGCAATGACCGCCTGGTCTTTGTGGTGCGAAAGGAGTTGTCCACGACGTGCCAAACGCATGGCATAGATACTGTGGGGTTCGATGCTGCGCACGAGGCTATAGCTCACTGAAGAGACAATCATCAGCGGCACGAGGAGTTGATAACCGCCAGTGAGTTCGGCAATGAGAAAGATGCCAGTGAGAGGGGCATGAAACACAGCACTCATCACTGCAGCCATGCCATAAAGGGTGGCATTGGTGGTGGGAAGAACGATGCCAAAGGGCTGTACGAGATTCCACACTCCAGCAAAGACGAAGCCTGTGACTCCCCCGAGGAAGATGGAGGGCGCAAACGTACCACCGCAACCGCCTCCCCCCGTGGTGGCTGTGGAAGCAAAGACTTTCACCAAAGCCACGAGCGCGAGGAAGACGAGCAAATACTGGTCGTGTCCATAGAAGAGCGAATTGTTCATCACAGACGAGGCATCGCTCATTCCGTGACTATTAAGCAAGGTAGAAATCGTGGAATAGCCTTCCCCATAGAGCGGTGGGAAGAGGAAGATGAGGGCTGCCAATACCGATGCTCCGAGAGCAAAACGCACCATCATGTTTTTGCACTTGGCAAAGACTTGCTCAAAAGCATTCATGGAGCGCGTGAAATAGAGAGCAACGAAGCCGCAAACCAGTCCTAACAAGATGGTGCTGGGCACACGTTCCACGACAAAGGGATCGTTGAGATCGAAGTGGAACATGGTGGCATTGCCCGAAAGAAAATAGCTGATGCAAGCGGCTGTGGTGCAGGAGATGAGCAAGGGGACGAGCGACCACATGGTGAGGTCGATCATCAACACTTCGATGGTGAACACGAGTCCTGTGATGGGGGCTTTGTAAATGCCGGCGATGGCTCCCGCTGCTCCACACCCCACGAGAAGCATGATGGTGCGGTGGTCTTGATGGAACCAACTTCCTATGCGGCTACCAATAGCTGAACCCGTGAGCACAACGGGGGATTCAGCTCCGACCGATCCACCAAAACCGATGGTGATGCCGGAAGCAACAATGGACGACCACATGTTGTGCGAACGGATGTGCCCTTGGTTGCGCGAGATGGCGTAAAGGATTTTGGTGATACCATGCCCGATGTTGTCGCGCACTATAAACTTGATGAAGAGTGCGGAAATGATGATGCCGACTACAGGATAGATGAGGTAGAGGGCATTGGAA
>JABZGM010000034.1:3626-14897 GCA_015259235.1 Alloprevotella sp.
AGCAAATGCTCTACAAAATGGACAAACCACTTGAGAAGATTTGCCGCTATGCCAGAAGCTATCCCAACCAAAAAACTAAGGATGAGGATGAACTGCTTGTGGGTGATGCTACCGTTGGTGAGCTTCTTGAGCCAATGGGGCATGCGAAGATGCGCCGGCGTGGGAAGCGCAGCGATGCTCTCTTTGGTGCTTTCAAAAAATTCTTTGGGAGAAAGAGGCATTTTAGACGTTAGACGTTAGAGATTAGACGTTAGAGGGCTAGGGATTCTAGTTCTTCTTGGGCATCAAGGACGAATCACGGTGACTTCTGAAGATGCCGTGAGTTTGATGATAGACGATGCCGCACCATTGTCGGGTTCATCACGACGGGAGGTGCAGACATAGTCGACTGCAGCAAGGATTTCTGGAGAGATGTCGGCAAAGCAACGGGGGGCAGCTTCTCCACTGATGTTGGCAGAAGTGCTGACCACTGCACGCTTCATGCGCATGCAAAGTTCTTTGCTAAATTCTTCTTGCGTGATGCGCAAAGCTGCACTGCCGTCTTCCGCGAGCAGATTGGGAGCAAGATGGCGCACATTGTCGTAGATGATGGTGAGAGGGCGAGTGGCGCATTCCAGCAGTTGCCAAGCCACTTCGGGCACATCGGGCACATAGAAGTCTACTTTGGCTTCGCTATCTACTAAACTGATGAGGGCTTTGGCATCTTCGCGGTGCTTGATGGCATAGACTTTTGCCACGGCTTCGGGGTTTGTGGCATCACAACCCAAGCCCCAAATGGTGTCGGTGGGATAAAGAATGACGCCACCTTGGTGCATCACGTCGATGGCTTGCTTGATATCTTGTCGTTGTTCGTGAGTGAGCATAATGCAGAGTTTGAAAATATTGGTGATTGCGTTGAAATCCTTATTAGGATTGCTTTTGACAGCTTCCTAGGAAGGAGTATGAGGGGTGGTGAATCGAGATTGTTGCCACAGTTTCCACCAACGGCGAACATTTCGATCGGCACGCGCTAGGATATAAGTCAATGTGAGGAAGAGAATGATGTTCCAACCGAGGGTGGCAACATCATTACGCGCGGCGGCTTGCGTGGCACTAGGTAAAATCTCAGCACGAATGATGGGATGGTACACAAAAAGTGCAGACGAATAGAAGCCCCAATGCTCCCATCCAAGTCGCAGTGCAGGACGCTGTAACAACGTAGTCCACGGCACTACCGCCATGATGGCAAAGAGGGGAGAAAAGAGCCAGAAGGTGAAATGGAAGGCTGAGTAATAGAGCAAAACAACACCGAGAAGGCTTGTGAGAATGGCTAAGATGTTTCTCAGGCTTTTTGGACAAGCATTATGCCACTGTGCAAGTTTCGCTC
This sequence comes from Alloprevotella sp., assembly GCA_015259235.1. GTDB lineage: Bacteria > Bacteroidota > Bacteroidia > Bacteroidales > Bacteroidaceae > Alloprevotella. Next base: position 4,993 of record JABZGM010000034.1, read on the forward strand.
TCCCACTCTCGCGTGCTGTGCTGATACCAATGGCAAAGGGAAGGAGATGTCCGAGGGCAGAAACACGGATGTAATGTAACAGTGAACTTTGGCTGATGCTTAACTGTAGGTGTACATCGTTTGCCCACCACATAAGCACTAGACTCAACACTACGAGCCTCCAAAGAAAGAGGGGATTTTTCCACCGATAAAGTACTATACGATAAAGGAGATAGAATTGCAACATCAAGGAGAAGAACCACCAAGGACCATAGAGCAACGTGTCGAACTCGAAAAAGTTGCCCAAGAAAGCAAGGGTGAGCCAGGGATTACTCTTTCCGAAACTAAGGGTAAACGTGTGCCAATCTGTCAAGAAAAAGAGGGCAACCACGAAACCTGGAATCATGAGTCCCCACAATTTCTTCATGTGTTGCCACAGAAAAGAAAGTATCGAGGGGGCTTGCACTGGACTTTTCTCATACTTCATCACCAAACCATAACCACTGAGGAAGAGGAAGATGGGCACTCCGTAATGTCCGAAATGGGAAAAGACCGAAGCGATCATGCGCCACACCTCTTGACTGTGGTGGAACTCAAAGAGCACACGCTGAATGTTGCGAGCGGAAAACGTGAACTCGTTTTCTGCTACGGCACCTGGCAAGAGATGCAACAGATTGTGCAACATGATGCTCAAGATGGCGATGCCCTTTAGCAAATGATTATCGGATTTGGTGAGCATATTGAAATAAGAAGATTCGTCACAATAAAAAGAGATAGACCGCAAAAGTGGAGGCTTAGGGGCGAGAGGCGCGCATCACTTCGTCATAATTGATTTTTCCTCGCAACAATCTGCGTTGGGGACGAAATTGAGGAGAGAGTGGATCGCGATGGGCTTTATAATGAGAAGTCATGATACCTGCAAGCCCTAAGAGGAGATGAGGCAAATCATCGTGAGAGAAGGGATGATGTTGGGCAGTCTGAATGCGCTCGAAGAGTTCGGGGTGCAAACGACGAAACTTTCGACTTCCCCAAATCATAAAAGGAACTTCGTATTCATGACGAATCACCTCTGGGCTGGGCTGTTCGTCGTGGATGCGACCATAAAGCGGAAGGCTTCCATCATAAACTTCTTCTCCATGATCTGAAAAATAGACTACCACGGCATCTTCATTCGCAAAATTTCGCAAGATGCGATTTATCACCTCATCATTCCAACGCGTGGCATTGTCGTAGTGTGCCACAATTTCTCGTTGAGATTGAGTCAAATCGCGGCGTTGAATATCGTGGTGGGTGAAGGTGGTTTGATCGGAAGGATAGCGATGATCGTACTCCATGTGCTGTCCCCAAAGATGAAACAGATAGAGATTGCGCTCGCCAGGGGTGAAACCTTTCAACAAACTAAGGATGGTGCCATCGTTCTTGCTGCGAAAGGCATTGCGATAGTCAAAACAGAGGTTCTCCATCTCTGAATCATTCAAGAAGAAAGAACCATTGAAATCGATGCTTCCTTGCGAAACGGTGTGGAAGAACTGATTGGAGAGAAAGGCAACCTTGAATTCTGCTCGCTTGAACAAGGCTGGAAAGAGGACGCCTTCCGTCCATCTGCCTCCTTCATCGGCACTTTGAGTGGAGAGAAAGGCTCGAAAAGCATTGCTTGTGATGTTCCACGGAGAAACGACATCATCAAAGACCACCAACTCTCCTCGCTTTGCACGTTCACAGAGTCGTGGTGTCGTGGGCAAGCCATATCCGTAGAGCGCAGCATGATGTTTATTGTAGCTTTCACCGATGATGACCACGATATTTGGACAACTCTTTTCTGCCACCTTCAAAACAGGCAGGTGTTGCATGCGTGCTTTCAGAGCCTCTGTTTCATCAGCAGCCATGCGCACGAGATGGATGGCTTGAACGCTGCGATAATAGGGGGTAAAGAATTCCGACTCGGCAACGGTCTCCGCATGGTCGCTCTGGCTATTGCAGAAGAATTGCAGCATTTTGAACTGGTGGTTGCACCAAGCTCCGAATGCTCCAACAAACACTGCCATAACAAGTGCTCCAAACACAGATTTTCCCAAAAAGCCGAAAGTAAGTTTGCGACATAAACCTCGACCTCGAAAAGAAATGAGGTGGCAAAATTCGAGCAATAGGCTGGTAAAGACGAGAGAGAGCGTTGCTATAAATACTTGCCAAAAGATGTCGTTGGAGAGCAAGCCTTCCAGAAATTCTCCAGATTCTGCCGGAGTTGTTTCTAGCAAAAGATGGATAACAGTGGGCGAAATGCAAAGATGGAAGCGCTCAAACAAAAAGATTTCCACACTCCATAGCATATATGCGGTGATATATACTATGATTTTCACCGATCGATGCAGGAATTTCCACTTTCCGTTCGCGGTGATTTGCCCAGACAGCTCCACAAAAGCTGCCGCGAGATAAATATCCATCCACGCCACAAGGGCATAATAGACATAGTCGTGACTGGGACGCTCAGTAATCCACGCATTGCTCAACGCCAATCCCACAAGCGTAATCACCAAGGCTCGTTGCCGCAGCACGGGACAGACGAGCCATAGAACGCAAGAGGGAAAGAAAGAGAATATCTGAGTCATGAGTGAAAATCTAGTGAAGAGTTTGAGAGAAGTTTCTCCCAAACTCTCACTATTGACGTGTGTGCTTGACGATGATACTTTGTGGTTAATGATAAAACATTACCGCAAATTTACCTTTTTTCGAGAGGTTATGCAAGTATTCTTGGGCTTTTATATAGTACACAAGAGGAAGAAAAGCACAATCGTAAGCACCCAGGGATAAGTCGTGCGCTTATTTTCGCTGGCTAACCGTAACTTGTGGGAAGGGGAAGGAGATGCCTGCTTCATTGAAAGCATGGAACACGGTGAGATTGAAACCATGCGTCACAGCAAGTACATCGGAAATATTCACCCAAGCGCGGACAAGAATGTCTACACTGCTGTCATTGAGTGCGGACACTCCGATATAAAGGTCCTCTGTTTTCAACACGCGGTCATCGGCTTCCAAGAGCTGACGAAGAATCACAAGAGCTTTATCCACGTCACTATCATAGTCGATGCCAAAAGTCCATTGCAAACGACGGGTATCTTGGGCTGTAGGGTTGATAATAACCCCACTACTTAACGCTCCATTGGGAATGAAGATGACCTTATTCTCAATAGTGGTGATGACGGTGTGGAAAAGATTTACACTCTTCACGGTTCCTTCTACATTTTGTGCTTGAATGAAGTCACCAATGCCGAAGGGTTTTGTGATGACAATGATGACACCGCCTGCGAGGTTCTGCAACTGCCCACTCAAAGCCATACCCACTGCCAAACCCATGGAGGCAAGAACGGCAGCAAGGCTTACACTCTTCACGCCTAAGATGCTGACAATGCCAATGCCCACCGCGATATAAAGCAGGGCGATGACGATGGAATTGATGAGCGAAACGGCAACCCCTGTCAAATTACGACGATTCATGATGCCTTTCAACAATCGGACGAAAGCATTGATCAACCAACGAGCAACGAAGAAGAAGACGATGGCGAGGAGCACGCGGATGCCGAAATTGATGAGCCCTTCTTTCCAACCGTCAAACAGGGTGAAGATTTTATGCTGATTGATATCAATAGGCTTGGTGATATCAGCCACGACTTTCGTCGGTGGAGCAGTTTGAAGGAAGAAAGAAAAAAGAGGTTTCAAAAGAATTGTTTGAAGCTGCATAAACAGGAAAATACTAGAAAACAATACGCAAAATCACCCATCTATGCACAAGGCATAGATAGGCGATAAGCAAGAATAGGAGAATTACTTTTGCAAAGAGATGTCCACTCTTCGAACTACTTGCGCAGCTAAGTCGGAGTGGTTGATTCCGCAGTCAGAAAGAATGATTCGACTTGGAGCTACACCATGTTGCACAAGATAAGTTTGCACTGCTTGTTGGCGCTTTTGTGCTAGTCGAAGATTAAACTTTCGATTGCCTTCGGGCGAAGCATACCCTCGCAAAACGATGTTTTCTTGAGGAAAATCCGAGAGAAATTGCAAGGTTTCTGCTAGCTTTTGTTGAGCATCATTTCCCAAAAGAGAACTACTCAAAGGGAAAAATACAGAACGCTCGAAATCGAAAGGTACAACTGCGATGGTAGGAGCTTCCCCTACCCACTTACCTTTCAATGAATCGTTCATTGTCAAGAGTCTAGGGGAAGGCTGCATCGAGAGTACTGGAGCAACTCGTTGCATCTGTGGAACATCCACCTGAACAACAGCATTGGGGCTGGTTTGCAGTTCCTTCAGCTGTGCTTGCAACACTTTGATTTGATGTGCCAAACTGTCATCACGCGTTGCATTGACGGGCAATGGAATTGGAATCACTGCCGTCTGCTTGCTCTTCATTTCAGGACGCTTCTGCTGCATCATTTGCAACAACTGAGTTTGATTGTATATTAATTGTTGCAATTCAGGTGAAGTAGCCTGTTGAATACTAGCTGGTTGATTACCAGACGACAACAGCTGCTGAGCTTGTTGTTGGGCTATCAGTTGGTGAATCATCTGCTCTAACTGAGCAATACGAGCCGACAGATGAGGGACGGAGTTTGCTGGAACCTCTCCATTCGTGGGAGGCGTCAGAGCTTCCACCAACAACTGCGTGTGCAACCAATCTGCCATTTGGCGATTATGTTGCGCCTTCAATTGTTGTTGCTGGTGCACCATGTTGATGAGGGCATTGACTAATTGGTCTTCATCAACAGCCAGCAAACTGTCAGACGCAGATAGCGTCACTTTATTTGCCGATGTGTCTGGAGATACATTAGCTGCATGAACCATTGATGGTAGCAACAACAGGAGGCTCCAAAGGCAAAGATGAGAAAATATTTTCATAAACAGAGGTTTATATGAAATTACACCTTATAAGCCTTATTGTGCAACAGCACCGGAGGCGGAAATGCTATCGGCTGCTTGTGCTTGTGCTTGACCTTGAGTTGCAGTTGCAGTTGCAGAAGTAGCCTCTACAGAAGAAGTGGCACGAGTGGTAGTCTTCTTATTAGTTTTTTGTGCCGCCTTATTCTGAAGCAACTGTTGCTGCAGTTGTTGGATTTGCTGTTGCAAGCGATGGATTTGCTGCTGGTTGCTGTTGTTTTGTCCACTCTTTGCTGCAGCATTCATTTGAGGCAATACTTGTTGAGGAACAGCGTTATTGCGCAATGCCATGATGAGCAAAATCTTGTCGAAATCAGACATTGAGCTGTAAGAACTAGCAGGTTGCACCTGAGTAGGTTGTGTAGCTTGAAGCACGCGTTGTACAATGCGCGCGAGTTGTTCCTCGTTGAGCAAAATCACATTGCCAGTGGTTTGCAAAGGCAAAGTAGACTTCACTTTCGCAGGTACAAGAGGAGTAGCCTTAATCACAACACCAGCGGTGTCAGCTACAACAGCAGAGCGAGTTTTCACTTCGTCACGAACAACAGCAGTGTCTACACGAACACGTTCAGCAGAATCTACTGCCACTTGTTGCATTTTCTCCTTCGCCAACATGCGATCGCGCTCTGCTTGTACCAACTTTTGGTAAGTAGCAGTGCCATTCTTCGCTTTGAGTCCTAAGTTGAAACGAAGACCTAAGCGATACATCCAGTTCACCTTGATGGAAGAAGGATTAGCAGCCTCCGTAAGTTTAGGATTTTCTTGCTCCATGAGCATTGCTTCTGCAGAACCGAAGGCGCTCACCACGCGATGCAAAGGCACTTCGAGTCCACCTCCACCAAGCGCAAACCAGCCACTCTTAGCGTTGGCAAAGCGTGCATCATGTTGAGAATACTTGTCATCAACATTCAAATAACCAGCACCCAAAGAAAGGTATGGAGTTACGCCGCGAGGTACATTGAGACGAGTCAAAAGGTTAGCTCCATAGATGGAAAGACCTCCATTCAATTTCGTGCTCAACGCATCGGGAGTATCGGTAGCACGATAGTAGAAACCGCGAACACCTACGAGTGTAGAGAAGTCAACTCCAGCAGAGAGACCGAGCATCCAAGTGTCACCAAAACTAGAATTGTCGCGGAAGTTGAGGTAGGCTGCAGAAGGTTCGGCAACAAAGCGCAAACCACGGAAACCACCACTAAAAGTTTGGCGATAAGCTCGGCTCACTTCATCCTTTGCAGCAGGTGCACCGCCTAGATAAAAGTCGAGAGAAGCGAGAGCACTCCAGTTTTGTAGTGTATTATCTGTACCAGCCGCTACATATTGGCTACCAGGAGCTGCATTGAAGAACACATTGCGGGCTTCGAGCGTGAAAGCAACTCGAGGAACGATGTTGATTTTCAAACCAGCACCAACATTTCCATAGAGCTGTTCTTCGTGTACACGATGACCAGCGTTAACGACATCATCATAGTGGAATTTGAGCACACCAGCACCCCCTATAACATAGGGAGTGAAGCGAGCATTGTTCCAAAGATTGAGTTTGAGATCCCCCCCGATACGTTCGTATGTAATTTTTGAATTTTCGAGTTTACCGGCAAACTCATTGGCTACATTCCAGCCAGTGCCTTGCAATTTACCTTTGAGATCGAAACTGCGCTCATAGTTACCACGGAGTTCCAAAATGGGTCCGAAGCCAAAGCCGACACGCGCGCCATAGAAAGCGGAATTGCCAACATTGAGTTGATTATTCCAGAAGGTGTAACCCGCAGTGGGACTCACAATAACACTGACGTCGCTCACTTGAGCTTGGAGGCGCTGAGGAGCTGTCAAAGCAAGGACAGCAAGCACACTAAAAATTGTTCTTTTCATTTCGTTTTGTTCTTGTTATTATTTATATTAGTTTTTGAAGGAAGTGGTCTTTATAGCTCACTTTCCTTTAATCGTTCTGCATTTTCTGCCACGATGAGATGGTCGATGCAATCTTGCACATCTCCATCCATAAAAGCAGAGAGATTGTAGATGGTATAGTTGATGCGGTGGTCGGTGATGCGACCTTGTGGGTAGTTGTAAGTGCGAATCTTTGCCGAACGGTCACCGGTAGACACCAATGTTTTACGACGAGAAGCAATATCGTCTACATACTTCTGATGCTCTTTGTCGTAGATAAAGGTACGCAAACGTGCAAGCGCGCGTTCCTTATTCTTAGGCTGGTCACGCGTTTCTGTACATTCGATGAGGATTTCTTCGACAACACCAGTATTGGGATTCTTCCAGTTGTAACGCAAACGCACACCAGATTCTACCTTGTTGACGTTTTGTCCGCCAGCACCCGAAGAGCGGAAAGTATCCCACTTGATTTCCCCTTCATTGATAACAACATCGAAGGCTTCTGCTTCGGGAAGCACTGCCACTGTAGCTGCAGAAGTGTGCACACGACCTTGAGTTTCGGTAGCAGGTACACGTTGCACACGGTGCACACCACTTTCATACTTGAGCGTGCCATAGACATCGGCTCCTGTCACGGAGCACACAATTTCCTTGTAACCACCTGCAGCACCTTCGGAGAAGCTAGAAACTTCGAGTTTCCACCCTTTAGTTTCACAATACTTACTGTACATGCGGAAAAGATCGCCTGCAAAAAGTGCAGCTTCGTCACCACCTGTGCCACCACGAATTTCAAGAATGGCATTCTTGGTATCTTCAGGATCTTTGGGCACAAGCATGAGTTTAATCTCTTCTTCCAAAATGGGAATGCGCTCTTCACACGCTGCCACTTCTTCACGAGCCATTTCTTTCATTTCAGCATCGTCCTCTGTCATGAGAATGCTCTTGCTCTCTGCTAGATTGCCAAGAAGGTTGGCATACTCCAGACGAGCATTCATGAGTTCTTCGAGATCCTTATACTCTTTGGTCAGACGAACATAGCGCTGTTGGTCGGCTATGACAGACGGGTCGGTGATGAGAGTAGAAACTTCTTCAAAACGTGCTACAAGTGCATCGAGTTTTTCGAGAAGTGTTGTTGTTTCAGCCATATATGATGGGAGATTTTTCTATGTTTATGAGTAAAAAGATTGGGCACTGGCATAACTCTCCAATAAGAGCCTTGAGTTTGACGAGCGACGCGAACATTCGCTCAAGAATCTCGGAGTCTTACCCAATACTGTCGAAGCAGTTTCTAAGAACGTGGTAGTTTTTTCTGAAAAGTTGGAGAAATCCCCAAACGACTCAACTACTCTCTTGAGAAAACCGTGATATTACCAGCCATTAACGAGTTAAAGCATTATAGCCTTCATTGTATCCAGCACTATATCCTTCTTCGTATTGCTCTGCGACTTTACCGGTGTATTTATTGTCTTCGTCAAAACTTGTGCCGTGCTCACTTCTAGTGGCTGCATCAGCGGAGCCATCGTCATATCCTTGAGAATGACCAGCTTCATAGGCTTCATCTTCTGGCGAGAGTATGTCTTGGACGACTCCAGTACTATCTCCACCATTTTCGGTATTCATGCGACAAGAGGAAGAAGCCTCCATATTCTCCGCTGAATTATGACTGTCTCCTTGTATGTCGTCGGAAATGTCGTAAGCAGAGTCTGTGTATTCTGTACTATTGTCGGAACCTTTGTTCCGTCCATTGCAACTACAGAGCATCATCACAGCAATACAGCAGTAAAAACCACTATAAAAGAGATATTTCATAAGGGATTTAGTTCGTGTATACTAAAGGTTCGCATTGCACTTATGGACGAGTGCACTACGATGACCTAATAGTTGAACTCGCCAAACTCACTGCGGATAGTAAGTGATTTGGTGCCTTCTTCCACATGTCCCACAATTTGGGCATCAATGTTGAAAGATTTTGAGATTTCAATGACACGTTCTGCATGCTCTGGAGCAAGATAGACTTCCAAACGGTGCCCCATGTTGAAGACTTTGTACATTTCACTCCAGTCTGCACCACTCTCTTCAGCGATGGCACGGAACAAAGGAGGTACTGGGAACATGTTGTCTTTGATCACTCGGCAATTATCAGACACGAAGTGCAACACTTTGGTCTGAGCACCACCAGTGCAATGCACCATACCATGGATTTCGGGACGAAGTTCGTCGAGCAACCTTTTGACTACAGGTGCGTAAGTACGAGTGGGAGACAACACAAGTTTACCCGCATTGACAGGACTTCCTTCTACTGCATCCGTGAGTTGATAGTGTCCACTATACACCAATTCTTCGGGCACGGCCTTGTCGAAGCTCTCTGGATACTTTTCAGCCAAATATTTGGCGAAGACATCGTGACGAGCGGACGTCAATCCATTACTTCCCATTCCACCGTTATACTCTGTTTCGTAGGTGGCTTGACCGCTGGATGAGAGACCAACTATCACGTCACCAGGACGAATATTGGCATTGTCGATGACCTCACTGCGCTTCATGCGGCAAGTTACTGTGCTATCCACGATGATGGTACGCACTAAGTCGCCCACATCTGCCGTTTCGCCTCCTGTGGCATAGATGCCAACGCCCATGTTGCGGAGATTTTCAAGAAGTTCGTCCGTGCCGTTGATGATAGCACTGATTACTTCACCAGGAATCAGCATCTTGTTTCTGCCAATAGTGGAAGACACCAGAATGTTGTCCACAGCACCGACACAAAGCAAGTCGTCTGTGTTCATGATGAGGGCATCTTGAGCAATGCCCTTCCACACGGAGAGGTCGCCCGTTTCTTTCCAATACATGTAAGCCAAGCTCGACTTTGTGCCTGCTCCATCAGCGTGCATGATGTTGCAATACTCAGGATCTCCACCCAAGATATCGGGAATGATTTTGCAGAAGGCTTGTGGGAAAATACCTTTGTCGATGTTTTTGATGGCAGCATGCACATCTTCTTTCATTGCGCTGACACCACGCATCATGTAACGTTGGTTTTTGTCCATAGTGAAGGAGCTGAAAAGAGTTGGAGGAAGTGAGAGATGGTAAGGAGATTTGGGAAATCTCTAAAG
>JABZGM010000350.1 GCA_015259235.1 Alloprevotella sp.
CGCCACCCCAAAGAAGAAGGGTCCATTGATTTCATACACCTCCACCCCATCGGGGATGACGAGTGCCTCTTCGTGGAGGGGTATGTCTGCCACTGGATCGGCATTAGGGTCAATCTCTTTGGTGAAAATCGACAACTGCGTCACCTCTGCCATGCGGCGCATGAAGAGCAAGCAGGCAAGCACCAGACCGAGTTCGATGGCAATGGTGAGATCGAACACCACAGTGAGCACGAAGGTGACGAGGAGCACCACCACATCACTCTTGGGGCGGTGGGTGAGTTGGGCAAAGGTGCGCCACTGGCTCATGGTGTAACTCACCACCACCAACACACCGGCAAGTGTGGGCATGGGGATATAAGCTGCCAGCGGCATAGCCACAATGAAGATGATGAGCAAGACCAGTGCGTGCACCACCCCAGCGATGCACGTGCGAGCACCGTTGTTGATGTTGGTCATGGTGCGCGCGATAGCTCCCGTAGCAGGAATTCCTCCAAAGAAAGGCGCCACGATGTTGGCAATACCTTGTCCGATGAGTTCTTGGTTGGAATCGTGGTGATCGCCCGTCACACCGTCTGCCACCGTGGCGGAGAGCAAACTCTCGATAGCTCCTAGGATGGCTATGACAAAAGCCGAGGGGAACAAAGCACTCAGTGTGTTGAAAGTGAAGTGTCCTTGTGCGTCAGTGAAGAGCGATTTCCAATCCAGGTGAAAGGCATTGATGTGAGGCAAGGAAGCTGTGATGTTGCCAAATCGGTCGCCAATGGTGGCAACGTGGGTGAGTCCGCTTTGATTGGTGAAATACACCGTTGCTGTGGTGACAATGATGGCAATGAGCGAACCAGGGAGTCGTTTCATCCATCGCGTACAAGCCACGATGATGGCGATGCTCACCGCACTCACCGCAACGGCATCCCACTGCAAGGTGGTGATATTGCGAAAATAGCACATCCATTTGTCGATGAACGCTGCTGGTGCTCCTCCTTCGAGGGTGAGTCCTAGAAGGTCTTTCACTTGTGTGGTGAAGATGGTGAGGGCGATACCGGAGGTAAATCCCACCACAATGGGATAGGGAATGAATTTGATGACACTTCCCAGTCGAAAAACTCCCATCAAGACGAGCATAACGCCTGCCAAGATGGTGGCAACCAACAAACCGGACAATCCAAATTTGGCTACAATGCCATAGATGATGACGATGAACGCTCCTGTGGGTCCACCGATTTGGATGCGACTACCGCCTAAGAGGGAGATGATCAAACCGGCTACAATGGCGGTGATGATGCCGATGCCGGGACCAATGGTGTGTTCGGCATCTCCGCCTGGTGAGGCAGCAATGGCGAAAGCTATAGCGAGCGGAAGGGCTACGATACCCACCACAAGTCCTGCCATGAGATCGGCGGTGAAATGGGATTTGCTATAGTTTTTGAGATCAATGAGAATACGTGGTTTCAAAGATTATAGACGTTAGAGGGTCGCAGACCCTTTCTGCTCACCGCGACAAGCGTGGATCGGGCAAACTAGAAATTAGAGATTAGAGGGTCACAGACCCTTTCTGCTCGCCACGACAAGCGTGGCTCGATTA
>JABZGM010000351.1 GCA_015259235.1 Alloprevotella sp.
TCGCTCGAGAATAAACTATTGTGCAAAGTTAGAGATTTCTCTCCAATCTCACAAACAGATTGGAAGGATATTTGCAACTACCTAGCATTTGTCTAGCACAATACACTTTGATACGCTTATTGCAGTCACTTTCTTCTATACATTTGACAATCAAACATACGTTTCTGAGGGCACTTCCCCACTCATCAACATAAGTTTTTATAACATGCCAAGCTACTACTAACCCTAAATGCACAAGGGCTAACTAAAACGTCGGAGTTATATCCAAAAACGTGGGACGTTTTCGAAAAAATCTCCCACGTTTTTTTAGCATCTAGGAAAGCGCTCATCTTTGCTTACGAAACACTACACATAAAAGGCTTACACTCATCTAGGAAAAGCCCTTTGAGCAAACATCGAAAAAGCTAAAAACAGGAAAATCTGAGTATAAACTCAACTTTCTCTTCTTGTTTCTTCAACTTCAACCGAAGGAACTTCGGCAATCAACTGAGCAAAGAGAGACACCTGTGATAGAATTTCAGGATTCCCTACTAGGAGCGTACGTTCTCTAGCCCGAGTAAGGGCAACATTAAGCTTTCTATCTATCGTTTGTCCATACTGATCTTCATATTGAGAATCGCAGAGAAAGTTCAACTGCGAAGGTCGGCTCACCGTAAATCCGTAGATAATGGTATTCTTTTCCGATCCTTGAAAGCGTTCCACAGTGTCTATCGTCACATTTGCCAAAAGCGGATGATTAGAAGTCTGTAACAGGCTTCGCACCATGGCAATTTGATGACGATAAGGCACAATGATGCCGAGCTCCTTATCTATATTAAACTCAGCCTTTCGGCGCATTACATCTTGGTATATTTCTTCTACTAAATAGTCTATCAAGCGAGCTTCGTGAATATTGACCTTTGCAGAAGGAATGCCAGAATAAGTCATCTCATTTCCCGACGATGCGAGATGGGATTCCTCCGAAGAACCCTCCACTAACAAACTGTCGTCTTTGGGAGGTATGCAAGGATAAAAGACAACTCTCGGCTGGGCTATCGCAAGCAACTGATGTTCCAGACCGCAATCACGCAGTTGTCCACCATAAAATTGCTGATTAGCAAAATGCGCTACTTCAGGGTGCATGCGTCCTTGCTTAGTAAACTCATGAACACAGCACTTGGGCACTGCATAATACAAACGTTCAAAGAGAGAGTTACGACAATCTAAGAGACCTATTACCTGTAGCTCCTCGTCTTGAACACAACTGTCATAAGAAGTCTGTTGAACCACTGCTGGCAGCTGTTTGTGATCCCCTATAAAAACAAAGCGCTGAATCGCTAATTCGTCTGAATCACCCGCCATCAGCAAAGGCAGCAAGTGCGGTTCTAAGAGCTGAGAAGCCTCATCTATAATAGCCAAAGAGAAACCTTTGCGGATGAGCAATGCCGTCATGCCCGAAAGTGAAGCCACCGTACCCACGATGATGCGCGTCCCCTTGATTAGTTCGTCCACCTTACTAACATCGGGTAATTGGCTTACTTTATTCTCTAACAGATAGGCGTGAAATTCAGGATCGCAATTGTGCTTATT
>JABZGM010000352.1 GCA_015259235.1 Alloprevotella sp.
CACCAATAAATCGTTCAAATTCATCTGGCGTTACAGCTCTCAGGTATTCTGCAATATTTTCGTGATAGGCATCTCGAAAACTTAAATCTCGTGATGCCATCTTAGAGCGAGCATCTGCAAGGTAAGGCTGTTGCATTGGACTCTCTGATAGCTGGCTAACAAGTTCCGCAACTTTTTCGAGTGTTATTGGAGCATTCTTTACCTTTGCTTTCTCACGAATCGCAGCCCCGACTCCATTCTCAAAAGAAGATATTACCAATACGACCTCTGCGTACAATGTATGCCGTACACTATCTTTGCTGTCAAGACGCAGTATCTTACGATATTCTCTCGCATTCTCCTTAAAAACAGCTTGATAGATGAGGTCTGTCACTTGGGCATACTTGTTGGTTGGGTGTCCTTGTACATATTGGCTGATAGCCGATGTTAGATTCTTACGATAGTTTTCCTCTGTTATGGCAACAGGAATATAATTTATATCCCTTCTGTTGATAAACTTTGTCCCACCACCTGTTTTTTCATGTATTGTAGCAATGACGAAGTCGAGAATCATGCTACGCAATGACTTTGCCTTTTCACTCTCTGTGAGCAACATACCTAGATTAAGAAAGGCTTTGAAATTAAAGAGACCAATTTGGGTGGTTTTGCTCCCGACATTAATGACGGGAGCAAATTGTAATTTCAAGTCTTTCAGTGATTTACCCTTGCATAAAATATATCCGTTAGCGGATAATTCATCTGAGTATTTTGTTAAATAACGCTCTATTGTTCTCTCCTCTACACCATAGTATTCTGCAACCATTTTCTTGGTGAAGCGATATTCTCCTTCAAAGAGCATACCGGTAAGTTCAAGATGTTTCTGTATTTCGTCAATAGCAAAACGGTTGTTGAGCACATTTTGGCGTTCGATATTTGAAACGGTTAGGTCTTTCATTGTTTTTCAAATTAAACTTAAATCGGTCATTAGACCGTTATGGTGCGAATCGTAATTGCAAAGATAACTTCCTGTCATCATCTCCATAACGAGCTACACTATAATGGTCTAATGACCGATTGGGGTTTACCCCTTCTCTTCTGGAGAATTATCCTAGCAGTGGGATTCTAATGCGCAAATATAAATAATGTATTGCACATGAGCAAGGGATTAGACGTTAGACGTTAGACATTAGAGATTAGACGTTAGAGGGTCGCAGACCCTTTTACGCTCGGGGTCACGGACCCTTTTATGCTCGCCACAAGGTGGCTCGGGGGTCATAGAGATTAGACATTAGACGTTAGAAATTAGCCCCAAAAAACGATGGAGATTTTCAGAAAAACGATGGACTTTTTCCAAAAAAACTCCGACGTTTTTCGGATTTCGTGGGAGAAAATTGAAGGAACAAGGGAGAAAAGAGAAAAAGAAAAAGAAAGAAGGAATATACAAAAAGACATCAACGGCAGAAACAAATCCACGGCAGAAACGGAAAACGTCAAAATCAGGTCAAAAACTAATCCACGACAAAAACTAATCCACGGCAAAAACAAAAAGGATTCCACACAAAATAGGAAGGAAAGAAGGGC
>JABZGM010000353.1 GCA_015259235.1 Alloprevotella sp.
TCTCAAGAGTTTGAAAGAAGGAGATTGGGTGGTCCTCATGGACGAAGGCGGCAAGGAGTATCGCTCCATCGAGTTTGCCGACTACCTCCACCGCCGTCAATCGTCAGTCTCCAAACGAATGGTGCTAGTCATTGGCGGTCCCTATGGTTTTTCCTCTGAAATCTATGCCCTTGCCAAGGAGAAACTCTCACTTTCCAAGCTCACCTTTTCACACCAAATGGTGCGACTCTTTCTTACCGAACAGATTTATCGCGCCATGACCATCCTTCGCGGTGAACCCTATCACCACGAATAGCCTGCACCTTTCCCACATCCATACTATGAAATGCCCTTGTTCTCCTCCCCCTTCTATGATGCAGTGGTTCTTGCCTGCCTTCATCTGCCTATGCACTATGTTATGGTCTACCGTTCTTCCGCTTGCCGCACAGAACCCTCCGCCCCACTCTGCCTCAACTCCCACAGCCGAACAATGGCAACCGCATCGAAACTATGCTCGCTCCTTGAAACGGCTTCGTATCCTCACTTGGAATGTGGAGAACCTCTTTGATACGCTCCACGATGAAGGATTTCATGATGAAGAATTCCTACCGATTTCTGAACGGAAATGGACTTCTCCACGCTATTGGCGCAAACAAGGTACCATAGCTCGCACGCTCGTGGCAGCAGCAGACCTACAACCGATAGACCTCATCGGACTTTGCGAAATAGAGAACGACTCTGTGATTCATCATCTTTGTCGCCGCACTCGTTTAGCACGTTTGGGCTATGAATATCTAGTTACCCACAGTCGCGACCAACGAGGTGTCGATGTTGCACTGCTTTATCAACCAGTCACGATGTCGCTGATTACGCACCAATCTCTCCGTGTGCCCTTCGATTCTCTCCGCGAACGCCCGACGCGCGACATACTCCATGCCACGTTTCGCGCACCGCGTGGCGACACAATCGATGTTTTTCTTGCTCACTTCCCCTCTCGACTGGGAGGCGCAGCACATTCCTCTCCCTATCGCGAGCGAACAGCTACCCTTATCGCCCACACTGCCGATAGCCTACTCCGCTTGCGGCTTCGTCCTCACCTCATTGCCATGGGCGATTTCAACGACGAACCCTCCGATCCATCCATTGCACGTGTGCTCTCTCCTTATTTCTATGCACTCACCACGCATGCCACACCCTATCCTACGACCAAATCTCAAGAAGGGCATTTGAGCGAAACTATGTCTCAAAAGACTCCAGAGAACGACTCTACGACAGCTCAACGCCACACTCTCGACTCCTACGACAACAGCGCGATAAGTGGCACCTACTTTTTCCGACATCAGTGGGGCCGCATCGACCAGATTTTAGTTTCTCACAACTTTATCTCTCAAGATTGCTCCCCTTCTTCGCTACTTCACGCTTCACAACACACTAAGAAAATCCTATTCTTCACACGTCCCTCTTGCGACATCCACATTTTTGCTCCCTCTTTCTTGTTAGAAAATTCCAAATCAGGTGAACTCCATCCGCGTCGCACCTACCTCGGCACCTACTATCA
>JABZGM010000354.1 GCA_015259235.1 Alloprevotella sp.
TTCTTCAGTTTTTCTTCCAAGCCTTTACAATCAGGATAATACGCAGCAAGACATTGATAACCACATAGCACTAAGGTTTCAAACTCATGCAGTTGGATATAAGGGAGAAAACGCGATGAATGTATGCGCTCTGCTAATGCTTGTTCTAAACACTCCACGCGCTGGTAGGGCTCAAAATACTGCTGTGCTTCGCTAAATCCAGGGAAGTCATTGGGAAGCGCATAATAATCAATGAAAGTAGTCACCACATGATGTTCATAAGCGTTGCTACTCCACTGCTTCAAAGTGTCTTGGATGTCTCTTTCGACATGGGAGAAATTCACAATCCCACCTTGTGTACGCTTACTTCTGCTCGTAGTTACCAAAATAGGCTTTGCCACAATTCCGTAACTTCTCAAATAAGGTTGCAGTACTTTCTTTACAAAGCTTTCTTCAGTCTGTCCTTCGCAAACGATATGTAGAATGATTTGCTTCATGGTCTTCCTCCCAGTACATTCTTATCCCAAAGTTCACTCAAGGTATAATTTTCGAGCCACGAGGATAAGGCTTCGTTATCCAATTGCTGAACGGTCGTTGTATGAGAGTCTTCTGCCATCTCCACAACTGCAATGTTTTGGGGTTCGAAATAATCTATCAATTCTTTGGACTGCGTGGACACAAGAATTTGTGACTTCAGCGAGGCGTCTTCTATAAGATGCGCCAGAGCATCAATAGCCATGGGGTGCAATCCAAGTTCAGGTTCGTCCAAAATGATAATACGAGCTATCGTCTCTTGCGGTTGCAAAAGCAGAGTAGCTAACGCGATGAAGCGTATAGATCCATCGGAGAGTTGGTCGGCAGTTAGCACATAATCATTGCCTGAAGTGTCATACCACTTTAGCGAGACATACCCTTTATTGGGTACGAGATAGAACTCTCGGAAGTTGGGAACAACAAAGCGCACATGCTCCTCTATTTTGCGAAACTCTACTGGATAATTCTCTTTGAGAAACAACAGAAAGGCTGCAATATTTGTGGCTTGTGTTTGCAAATAGTTGGGAGTATCTACTTGTGAGGCTTGTCGCAGTGGTCCATTGGAAGAGGAATCATGAAACTGATAGAATTTTGTTTGCAACAAATTCTCTCTTATCCTAATGGTTTTATCTGCTGTGCTCTTTAAAAGATCACTCTCCCTATAGTTATAGGAAGAAGCTATTCCTTGGACATCATCACTAGTACGGCCACAATTGCTAAACACTTTTTCGTCATCAATCAAAAGGCGTCCTTCTGTAGCATGAGCTAAAGTGAAGCGATAAGTGTTTGTACGTTGTTCATCTTGATAGACTAATTCACAAGATAACTGTGGGGTTACTTTAACTCCATAATGCAGCAGCGCGTTGCTCGTACCCTCTTGTTCCACATATCGCTGCAACGCTCCATTCATCATGAAGCCTAGCAATTTGAAAAAACTCAAAATGTTGCTTTTCCCTGCACCATTAGCTCCTATCAACAACGTTACATCCTGCAAATTCAGCGTCACAGGATTGTCGTAAGC
>JABZGM010000355.1 GCA_015259235.1 Alloprevotella sp.
AGATCCCACGGAGTTGTTGGAGAGTCCGCGCATCCCCAAGCACTTGCCTGCTGTGCTCTCGCTCGAAGAAGTGGAAGCCATCCTCGGGGCTATCGACCAATCGAAGCCCGAAGGACAGCGTGATCACGCACTATTGGAACTACTCTACAGTTGCGGACTCCGTGTGAGCGAAGTGTGCACCCTCAAACTCTCCGATCTCTTCCTCGACGAAGGCTTCATTCGCGTCACGGGCAAGGGCGACAAACAGCGCATTGTGCCCATTTCTCCACGTGCCATCCACGAACTTCACAACTGGTTTGATGCGCGTGCCAACATTGCCGTCAAACCTGAGGACGAAGACTTTGTGTTTGTTTCTTCTAGCCGCGGACGTCACCTTTCGCGTATTACTGTGTTTCACAACATCAAGCAATATGTCCAAGCGGCTAACATCGACAAAGTGGTTTCGCCCCACACCTTCCGCCACACCTTTGCCACGCATCTCCTCGAAGGGGGTGCTTCTCTGCGTGCCATCCAAGTGATGTTGGGACACGAAAACATCGGTACTACCGAGATTTACACGCACCTCGATAGCCGCTTTCTCCGTCAACAAGTGTTGGAGCACTTTCCGAGAAATCGGAAAACGACAGAATAGGGTGTTTGCCCTTTATCAAATCCCCAAAGTAAGTATTGGAATATATACACCACAACGAGATGCTGCACAGGGCAACATCTCGTTGTTTTCGTTTTTTTGGGGGAAATGTCGAAGTGCAGGGCTCTTTTTCCTTTTTTGAGCTTTCTATCCAAACCAGAGCATGACGATGATTTGGGCAATGATGACGCGCAGGAACATTGCCAAAGGATAGACGGCAGCATAAGCCAAAGAGGCTTGGTCGCCTTCCACAGTATCGTTCACATAACCTAGGGCGATGGGATTTGCCATAGCTCCACAGAGCATGCCCGCAGTGGTGGCAAACGATTTGCGACGATACACCACCGCTATCACGGCTACAATCGCCATGGGGAGAGCAGTGAGCAAGGCAGCAAATCCAATCCATTTGAGAGCGGCAGGCTGCATGACGGTAGCTAAGAAGTCACCTCCTGCGTCGAGTCCCAGACAAGCCAGATACATCGAGAGTCCGAGCGAACGGAGCATCAAGTTGGCAGACTGCGTGGTGTAAGCCACCATGTGGAGGCGCGGTCCGTAGGCTCCGATGATGATGCCCATGATGATGGGACCACCCGCAAGACCGAGGCTGATGGGATAGCTCAATCCGAAATGAATGGGCACACTACCGAGGAGAAGTCCAAGCACAATGCCCAGGAAGATGGTCACCATGTTGGGTTCTTCCAGCGATTTAACCTCGTTGCCCAAAAGTGCCACCACCTTTTCGATGCCCTCTTCGTTGCCCACCACTGTGACGCGGTCTCCCACGCGGAGCATAAGGTCGGGCGTTGCCAAGAGTTTGAGGTCGGTGCGTTTCACACGGCTCACGGTGACGCCATAAAGGAGGCGAAGATTGAGGTCGCGCAGCCGCTTACCATTGATGCTG
>JABZGM010000356.1 GCA_015259235.1 Alloprevotella sp.
CCCCTACTACCTCTTCAACGATGCCCACGGAAAAGGCTTCGTGTTGGTAGCAGGCGACGACGCTATGGGCAAAGTTTTAGCATACAGTCAGGAAAATGCGTTGGACACCACTATCGCACACCCTGGTTTGCACTATATGTTGGAAGGATTTAGAACAAACTTTGCCACTTTGCAGCACTACAAAACGGCGCGTCTTCGTGCGAAAACGGCAGCAGTTTCTGGTACTCCAGGCAAAGCCGTTGCTCCTTTGCTGCAAACCAAATGGAACCAGATGGAACCTTATAATGCGATGCTGGGTAAAGCCGGAAGCACGCCCTATCCCTACACGGGCTGCGTTGCCACTGCTGTTGCTCAAATCATGAAATTCCACAACTGGCCAGTGCAAGGAGTAGGCACACACGAATACACCGTGCCTTACTATCAAGACCGCCTTCAAGTGGATTTCCAACAATCGCACTACGATTGGAACAACATGATCAACGACTACACCCAAGGAAGCACTGAAGCGCAACGCAATGCCGTAGCGAAGTTGATGAGCGATGTGGGCGTTGCCATGAACATGGGTTATACACCGTGGTATAGTGGTGCCTTTGGATGGCAAGCCAAAGACGCCCTCGTCAAGCACTTTCAATATGACGCTGTAATCATCTCCAAAGTGTCTGAAGGTAATGACGCTTTTCTCAAATTGGTACAACAAGAAATCCGCGATGGTTATCCCGTCTATCTCGATGGTTCGCCTTCTCTCGGCAACAATGGCCATGCTTGGGTGGCAGATGGTCTTGACGAAAAAGGACTGGTGCACATGAACTTCGGTTGGGGAGGTTTGGCAAATGCTTACTTCTCGCTCGAATCTCTCTCTCTTTCACAAGCTGGAGCAGAGTTTGGTGGAAAACCCTTGAGTTTTTCCAAAAACATGAATGCCATCTTGGCGCATCCCCACAAAGGAGGTGTAAACACGCTTCCTTCGGCTTACAGAAATACAGACATCCAAATTGCAGGCAAGCGAGAAAGCACTATGAGATTGCCTGAAGGTGCAGCTCGACAACAAGAGAAGACGACCAATTTGGACGTTGTTTTCCAACATTTCATCAACAAGGGCAATGCCTTCGAGGGACGTGTCGGTCTGGCTATTTACAATGCGCAACAACAAATGGTAGGCACTCCGAAGTGGTATGACAAAAAAATATCTTTCCAACAGAGCGACCAAATCAATCAAGACCGCATCCAACTCTCTTTCAACACGAGCGACTTGACCGATGGCACCTATTTCGTGGCTCCTGTGGTGCAGCCCAGCAAAGACGAGAACACCGACAACTACTACCCCATTCGCAATATTCCTCAATTAGAATTTGAAATCACAGCCAACAAACGCTATGTGAAAAATGAATTCTACTATGGTGCGGGTTACGCTTGGAACGGTAAACTTTGGAGCGAAAAATCTCTTCGCGTAGGAACGACACAAACGCTCTTCTGCCCCATCCGCACCTTGCAAGGCGACTATCGCGTGGGTTCTCTCAT
>JABZGM010000357.1 GCA_015259235.1 Alloprevotella sp.
ATTTTAATTTATTTCTCAAATTTACATCACTATGACTAAGAAATGGTTTTTACCATTGATCTGTTTGGCAATTATTACGGGAAGTACCTTCGGTTTTGCACCGCAAGCTATGGCGCAAACCTCACGCACGGGTTTCTTCATGGAGACTTATAAATACGCGCATCAACACAATGCTGCAATGCTGGAAAATCGTCCTTACACGGCTATTCCTCTAGTAGGTAATGTGTATTATAACGCATCAACTAGTCATCCTTTGAACACGTTTTTCTATAAGAATGAAGGCACGGACTATAAGTTTTTCACTGACAAAACTGTTCCCGAGCAGTTGTTTTATGAACGTTTGGGAAATCAAAATGTGACGACCAACTCAGAATTTAACCTCAACATTCTTTCGTTTGCTTCTGCATTTGGTTCTGGTACTTCGCTCCTTGAGGTAAATCTTCGTTCCAACACTTCTCTTGAAGTTCCTAATCAACTTTTCCACTATTTCAAGAACCCTAAATTGCAGAATGATTATGGTTTTGATCAACTCTCACTCCAACATCGCACTTACGGCGAAGTTGCTTTGGGATATGCCCACACGGTAGGTAACCATTTCACCGTGGGTGGAAAACTCAAAGGTCTTGTGGCATTGGCTTATGCAGATGGTAAAGCACAGGACGTGCAAGTGAAAACAGGCAGTGAACAATGGACTGCTTCTGGTCGTGCTTTCGCATCAGTAGTGGTGGGAAACACTGAATACCAATTCGACAAAAAAGGACATTTTCAAGAACCTAAAAACTTGAGCATCGCACCTGCTGGTTGGGGACTTGCCACTGACCTCGGTGTCACCTACGAAGTGCATGGCGTCGAAGGACTCAAGCTGAGTGCAGCTGTCACGGATTTGGGTTTTATCCACTACAATAAGGTGCAAAAACTGGGTAATGAGGTGAATCGTACGTGGACGATTGAAGATGCGAAAAAACGTGCAACCAACCTAGTAAACAACGGAAACAATCCTCTTGTTCCCAACACAGATCCCTCTGCTGTTGTGAAAAAAGAGTTTGAAGGTGAACTTCAAGATGTTTTGGCTCTCAACGATAATGGTACAACTGCAATGACTTCTCAATTGCGCACTACCCTCAACCTCGGTGCAACTTATGAACTTCCTTTTGTGAAGCATCTGAACGTGGGTGCACTCTATTCTAGATATTTTGATGGAGATTTCCAACAATCGCAACTCACGCTTGGTGCAGCTTGGCATCCCATTAAACCCGTTGAACTGGGGGTTAGCAGTACTTTTGTAAACAATCGTGTGAACTTCGGTACAATGCTAACGTTGCAAGCTCCACGTTTCCAAGTGTTTGTAGGTACGGATGTTATTCCCACTTCATTCGGAACGGACGGCTTATTGGAGCGTTATGCGAGCAATATCAACCTTGGTGTAACCATTCCGTTGAATTAAAGTTCTACAAGAGTATGCCAAGAAGGTATAGTTTTCTTCTCTCCAATAAACCCTTTCAATCCATTTGT
>JABZGM010000358.1 GCA_015259235.1 Alloprevotella sp.
ACTAAATCCTATTCATCAACATCTCATTGGTATGAAGAAACTTTTACTCCTTGCTTTCGTGAGCCTCACTGCAATGGCAGGCATGGCACAAACTATAAAGAACTATACCGATCAGCTATCTGTAGACAAAGGCGCAGGCAAGCCTTACACGGCTACCGTGGAGCGCACGGCAGAAGGCAAGTTCAATCTCACCATCCGCAACTTTTATTATAAAGCCTTTTTTGTCAATTTCGCCATCGGCAACATCGAATTGAAGGACATCCCTTACACAGTTGAAGGCAACATCATCAAATTTGCTAGCGACATCAAGGGAGCTATCGTACCCGGCGACGACAGCAAAGTGAAGTGGCAAGGTCCCACTTTGATGGCTAATCCCCAAATCAAGATTTCTGGTAAGGTAGATAGCGAGAAACTCTATTTCACCGCTCAAATCCCTACCCCCATAGGTGGTGTCACCACCGTGTTTGGCACGGAAGCTCTTGTGACTTCTCTCGGACTCACTCCACATGCTGCAAAGGCAGATGTCATCTATAGCCTCGATGGTCGTCGTCTGGATCGCGCGCCCGAACATGGAATTTATATCCTCAATGGCAAGAAGGTGATAAAATAATGTGAGCCTTCCTCATATCTCATTTTATTTCTTCATCGTTAGAAGTTTGTGTCTCGGACAAAATGTGTGATTTTCCCTGCTGTTTGAGCGTGAGCATCCTTGTTGCAGTCCCATCTCTTCGAAACGCTAACGTCTAATTTCTAATATCTAGCGGTTATTCTGCGTTATTTATCGTTACTCATTTCCAAATCCCCGCAGAAGTTTGTATTTTCGCAAAAATGTTTAGCTATAATAGATCATGAACAGACTATTGCGCATCGTTTTCTTTTGTTGCGCCCTCTTCTTGGGGGTGGCTGTGCAGGCTCAGACTGTGCCAAAAGATGTACCCGAAATGCCCAAAGATACGAGTAAACTCAATGCTGCCATCTCTATGGATGTGGAGGTGGGCAAGGCGTTTTACAAGGGCGATAGCATTCCCCACATCATCATGCCCACCATCTATAAATATCCGCCCATGGAGTTTAATGATCCGCAGGAGCGTGAGCGCTATAATCGCCTGGTGGCAAATGTGAAATACTTGTTGCCCTATGCCAAAACGGTGAGAATCATCATTGTCGAAACCTATGACTATGTGGGGACGCTGCCTAAGGATCAGCGGCAAGCGCATATCGACAAGGTGGAGGCTGACTTGAAAAAAGAATATAAGCCTGTGATAGAGAAGCTCACTCGCTCACAAGGGCGTCTGTTGGTTAAACTGATTGACCGAGAATGTAACCAAACGGGTTATCAAATCGCCAAAGCCTTCATCGGTTCGTTGAGAGCTAATGTTTGGCAAAGTTTTTCGTTCATCTTCGGACTGAATCTTAATAAGCACTACGATCCCGAAGGAGACGACCGTTTCACCGAACGCGTGGTGCGAATGGTGGAAAGTCATCAAATATAGTCTCAGGG
>JABZGM010000359.1 GCA_015259235.1 Alloprevotella sp.
GTGGAAGTCATCAAAGGTCCAGCTTCTGCCCTCTTCGGAAATGCTGCACCTGGTGGTGTAGTGAACCGTGTGACGAAGAAACCCCTCGATGTGGCACGCCGTTCTGTGACCCTCACTGCAGGAAGTTTCAATACCTCCAATGTATATGGTGACTTCACAGGACCACTCAACGAGCAGAAATCGCTCCTCTATCGTTTGAACCTCGGTTATGAAAACACCGACGGATTCCGCGACTTGCAAGGTGTCACGACCTTCATTGTGGCTCCCTCTTTCACCTACATCCTCTCTGACCGCACGCAACTTAATGCCGATATTACCTATAACAACAACAAGGGTAAGCTCGACAGAGGACTTGCCATCCACGGCAATGGTGATCTCTTCTCTGTGCCTTTCAATTCTACTCAATCCGCGGCTAGCGATTATATGATTGAAAATACTTTCAATCTCTCATTTGCGCTCTCTCACCAGTTGGCGAAAGGTTTGCTCTTCAATAGCACCTATCTCTATTCTAGTTATCTAGAGGATACGCAGGAGCACGCACAACAACACGCCTACCAAAGCACGATAGATGGAAAGCAAGACCTCTCTAAAGTGGAAATGCGATTTGAGAAACGCTATCGCCACATCACCGCCAACAACTTCAACAACTACCTTACTTGGGATGTTGCCACTGGCGCATTGAAGCACAAACTTCTTTTGGGATATGATTACTTCAATACTTCCATTGCTCCAGGACTTAGTTCCCTCTCGGCTAGTGGCTATCTCCTTAAGGACGGCACTGTAGTTGATAAATTCGATGTTGCGAAGAAAGACGACTACCAACGTGATGCAAGCGGCAACCCACGCACTAATGTGCCTAGCTTCGATTTGAACTCAACATTGGGAAATCGCATCCAAGATGTCACTAAGTATATCTACAGAACTGGTGCTGGAAATCCTAATGGTCAAGGTAATGCTGTACGCACCTACTCTAATGGTGTTTATTTGCAAGAACAACTCCAATGGGGACGCCTGCAAGCACTGCTGAGTGCACGTGTGGAATGGTTCACCGATGTCACCAAAGACACTAAGGGCATCGAGAAAAAGACCACGCAAACAGCCTTTATTCCTCGTCTAGGTTTGGTATACGCGCTCACTCCTTCAACCAATGTTTATGCTTCTTGGATTCGCGGTTTTGAACCTCAATCTGTCGCTATTCAAAGCGACCCCGAGACTGGCGGTCCATTTGATCCTATGAAGAGCGAACTTTGGGAAGTGGGTGCTAAAGGCGAATACCTCAACAAGCGTTTGAGCGTTACTGCTTCTGTTTTCAGAATTCGTAAAAACAATAGCCTCTATAGTGCTGGTGACCCTGTGAATCCTAAACTAAGAGTTGCCGTAGGAGAAGAAGTTTCTCGCGGTGTGGAATTCGACGTTTCAGGTCGCATTCTTCCTTACTGGAGCATCACAGCCAACTACAGCTACAACGTTGCTGAAATCACCAAGGCGGCTCCTGGC
>JABZGM010000035.1 GCA_015259235.1 Alloprevotella sp.
GAATGGATGCGCGAAGCAAAAAAATCGTGTTGAGGCGAAAAATTTGATGACGACGAGCAAATGTGTCGGAGTTAAAGGAGAAAGTCATCGATATTTCAAAAAGCATCTCCGACATATTCCTAAAAAGCCAGGACACTTTCGGAAGAAACTAGAAGATAATCCTAAAAAACTCGGAGTCCTTTTTCATAACGACGGCTTATCTTCTGAGAATATGCGACGATAATTGATATCATCAATGCCTTTCTCTATGGGAAGATAGACCTATATGTCTAAGCACACAGGCTTATCTACTTGACATTGAAGGAAAGCACTCGAGTGTCGCCTAGGTAAGTTTCGACTTTATGGTCGGGAGTGATGAAAATGGGGGCAGTGGGCGCTCCCATCAACAGGAGGTCACCACGACGCAGGGTAAAATATTGACTCACCTCGGCAATTACATTGTCTACATGGTGCAACCACTGGGCTGTGCTGCCTGACATTTGTACTTCACCATCAACGCGCAAACTGAAGTCTAGTTGAGATACGGTCGAAGGAGTTATTTCTACAAACTCTCCCAAGGGAGTGGCATTGTCAAAACCTAAGGCTGCATCCCACGGTAATCCGAGTTTTTGAGTCTTTTCCCACAAAGCTGGTGCAATAAAATGGGGCATCACCGTAACAGCATCATAATAGCGAGAAGCAAATCGCGCAGAAATGTGACGCCCTAAACGACAAATACGCACAGCCAAATGCACTTCTAACTGTGCAGGATTAGCGTAATCAGGTAGAAACACGGGCTTACCATTGCGTTGCAAGGAGGTTTCGGGCAACGTGTAGTAAATAAGATCCGAAGGTGCTGAGGAAAAAGCACCTTGTTCTGATAACGCAGAAAATGAATAGTTATTGTGTAGAACGAGAATCGTCATATCGTAAAACTACATTGCGACTTGCGCAGTAGAAAGTATAGGAGGGCTAGAGAAAAACAAATGCTGCAAGCCTTAAAACAGCGACTTCGCAAAAAACTCTCTGGCACGAGGTGTATTGCTCGCAGCCAGAGAGTTGAATAAATCATGAATAAATTAGTTTAGAACGCTGCGGACTTTGGCGTGCGAGGGAAAGGAATCACGTCGCGGATGTTCTGCATGCCAGTCACAAATAAAATGAGACGCTCGAAACCTAAGCCAAATCCTGCATGAGGACAGGAGCCGAACTTGCGGATGTCGAGATACCACCAGATGTCTTTGTGAGGTACGCCCATTTCATTGGCACGAGCCAAGAGCTTATCGTAGTCTTCTTCACGCACAGAACCACCGATGATTTCTCCAATTTGAGGGAAGAGTACGTCGGTGCCTTGTACGGTCTTGCCATCTTCGTTGGTCTTCATGTAGAAAGACTTGATTTCCTTGGGATAATCAGTGAGGATGACGGGCTTCTTGAAGTGTTCTTCCACGAGATAACGCTCGTGTTCGGAAGCCAAGTCGCAACCCCAAGATACGGGGAACTCAAACTTCTTACCTTTTGCCACAGCAGCTTCAAGCAATGCAATACCTTCTGTGTAAGTGAGACGCACAAATTCAGTGTCAACTACAGAACGAAGACGCTCAAGCAGCGTATTGTCGATCATCTTGTTGAGGAATTCGAGATCTTCCATGCAGTTATCGAGTGCCCAACGCACGCAATACTTGATGAAGTCTTCTTCCAAATCCATCAATCCTTGGAGATCCATGAAAGCAACTTCTGGCTCAATCATCCAGAACTCTGCCAAGTGGCGAGGAGTGTTGGAGTTTTCAGCACGGAAAGTTGGACCAAAAGTATAGATGGCACCCAAAGCCGTTGCGCCCAATTCACCTTCGAGCTGACCAGAAACGGTCAAACAAGTAGACTCACCGAAGAAATCATCAGAATAGTCGATGTGACCTTCTTCGTCCTTCTTCAAATCATAGAGATTCTTTGTGGTGACTTGGAACATCTGCCCTGCTCCTTCAGCATCGCTGGAAGTGATGATAGGAGTGTGGAAGTAGAAGTAGCCGTGTTCATGGAAATAGCGGTGAATCGCCATTGCCATGTGGTGACGAATGCGGAAGATGGCACCAAAAGTATTGGTACGGAGACGAAGATGTGCGTGTTGGCGCATATATTCAAACGTCTGACCTTTCTTCTGCATGGGATAGTCGTTGCCACAAGCTCCGAGCACTTCGATGGCTGAGGCTTGAATTTCTGCAGCTTGACCGCCACCTTGGCTAGCTACGAGCGTACCTTCTACGCTCAAGCAAGCACCAGTGGTGATGAGCTTCAAAAGTTCGGGGTCGAACTTCTCCACATCGGCTACAATTTGCACGTTGCTTAGGCACGAACCGTCGTTGAGCGCAATGAAGTTCACGCTCTTACTGCCACGACGAGTGCGCACCCATCCTTTCACGCATACTTCTGCGCCAAAGTCGGTACGGGCCAAAAGGTCCTTTATCTTGGTTCTTTCCATGAGGTTGGGATAAGTTGTTCTAGAGATATAGGGAAGTTCCTACAACAAGTAGCGTTGCACAGCTCTACACTCTCCTCGAAAGCGTATCGTAACGAATGACACCCAGGAAATGTGTTGTGAAACAGTCGCAACTACTTGCTTCGGAAATAATGGAAATTCGCAATTTATTCGAATGAACCCATGCGAAGCATACGTACTTCTTCCTCCGTGAGGAAACGCCAGTCGCCACGCTTCACGTTTTTCTTGGTCAATCCTGCGAAATATACACGGTCGAGCTTCACGACATTGTAGCCGAGGCTCGCAAAGATACGACGCACGATGCGGTTCTTACCAGAGTGGATTTCAATACCTACTTGCTTCTTATCAGTTTCGCTTGCATAGTCCACTGCATCTGCACGGATGTCACCATCTTCAAGGGTGATACCCTCTGCAATCTGGCGCAAATCGGCAGCAGTGACGTTGCGATCAAGATAAACATGGTAGATTTTCTTCTTCAAGAACTTTGGATGCGTGAGCTTTGAAGCCATTTCACCATCATTCGTAAGGAGAAGCACACCAGTAGTGTTGCGGTCGAGACGACCTACAGGGTAGATACGCTCCATGCAAGCATTACGTACGAGGTCCATCACCGTCTTGCGGTTTTGAGGATCTTCGCTAGTAGTCACATAGCCCTTAGGCTTATTGAGCAAAACATATATTTTCTTCTCAGCCTTCACTTGTTGGTCGTGGAAGAGAATGGTATCGGTGCGGAGTACTTTGTGTCCGAGTTCGGTGATGACTTCACCATTCACCTTGACCACACCTGCTTCGATGTACTTATCGGCATCACGACGAGAACAAACCCCTGCATTTGCCAAGAACTTATTCAAGCGGATAGGCTTCGTAGGATCGAAAGCTTCTTCTTTGTATTCAATACGACGCTTGCCAGGGTTAGAGAACTTGTTGTAGCCACCACGGTTGAAACCACCTTGACTGCCACGATTGTAGCCGCCTTGTTGGCGATTGCCGTAGTTGCCACTACGGTTACCATAACCGCCGCCATTGTTGCCATTGCCGTAGCTGGGACGACCATATTCGCCACCTTGAGCACCATAGCCACCAGACTGACGTTGGTAACCACCTTGTTGACGATTGCCGTAGTTGCCACCACGATTGCCAAACCGCCTTCGCTACGTTGGTAGCCACCACTTTGTGCATTGTAACCACCGTTTTGACGATTGCCGTAGCTTCCACCGCGATTGTAACCGCCATTACCACGATTATAGCCGCCGCTTTGACGTTCGCCATAACCGCCTTGACGATCATTATAGTTGTTGCCACCGCGATTGTAGCCGCGATTGCCATTATTACTGTTGTAGCTGGAATGCCCGCCATAAGTTTGGCGTTCCGCATTGTTTCCCTCACGGGTAAAACGCGGACGGGGAGAACGGTTTTCGTTGTGTCCTCCGTTAGACGAAGTGTAGCCCTCGCGGCGGCCTCCGTCGTAATTGTGCTGATCGTAATCGCTCATTGCTTTAATAAATTTAGAATGTACTTTATATTTATATTGTATAAGTCGACCTCACGGTCGAGAAAGGATAGAAAGTGCGATTACCTATTGACAACTATGCGCTATTGTGCGTTAGTTCACTTCTTGATATAGATATGTATGCACGATGTCACGAGCATCTATATAGTGTGTCAAAAGAAATTCGCCCTTCTATTAGATAGTGTACTCACGCATCATGGGAACAAGTCCCAAGATGCATGGAAAGTTCGGCTTCAATCTCCTTAAATACCAGTGTAGTTGTGAGGAGTGATTTTGTGCAGCTCAGCTTTGATCTCATCGCTCACCTCGAGCGTGTCGATAAACTCAGAGATGCTTTGCTCTGTGATGGCAGCATTCGTGCGCGTAAGCGCCTTGAGTGCTTCATAAGGATGAGGATAGGCTTCGCGACGAAGGATCGTTTGGATAGCTTCTGCGCAAACTGCCCAGTTATGCTCGAGGTCAGCAGCCAAAGTTTCCTCTCGTAGCAACAATTTGCCGAGTCCCTTGAGCGTAGATGAGAAAGCTATGAGCGCGTGTCCCATGGGCACACCCACATTGCGCAATACAGTAGAGTCTGTCAAGTCACGCTGCAAACGACTGATTGGCAATTTCATGCTGAGATGCTCAAGAATTGCGTTAGCAACTCCCAAGTTACCTTCTGAATTCTCAAAGTCGATAGGATTCACCTTGTGCGGCATCGCGCTAGACCCCACTTCCCCAGCCTTAATCTTCTGTTTGAAGTATTCCATCGATACATATTGCCAGAAGTCTCTATCGAGGTCGATGAGAATCGTATGGATGCGACGCATGGCATCAAACACAGCTGCAAGGTTATCGTAGTTGGCAATCTGAGTGGTGTAGGCTTCGCGCACAAGTCCGAGCTTTTCAGCTACAAACTTATTACCAAATTCTGCCCAATAGATATGAGGATAAGCCACGTGGTGCGCATTGAAGTTACCAGTTGCCCCCCCAAACTTGCCACTCAAAGGCACAGCCTTGAGTTGATTGAGCTGTTGTTCCAAACGATAACCGAAGACACGCACTTCTTTACCTAAGCGAGTAGGCGAAGCAGGCTGTCCATGAGTTTTTGCCAACATGGGGATATCTTTCCATTCTTCCGCACGCTGATTCACGGCATCAATGACTTCTTGCAAGAGAGGTACATACACATTGTCAAGGCTATCCTTGAGCATCAAGGGGAAAGCCGTGTTATTGATGTCTTGTGACGTTAGACCGAAGTGAATAAACTCCTTATAGGCTTCCAAACCACCGATTTTATCGAATTCCTCTTTGATGAAGTATTCAATCGCTTTAACATCATGGTTGGTTACAGACTCAATGGCTTTGACACGCGCAGCGTCTTCTTCAGAGAAGTTCTCATAGATTGCGCGGAATCGTGGGAAGAGGCCCTGCTCGCAATCAGCCAACTGTGGTAAGGGCAACTCACAAAGCGTGATGAAATACTCAATTTCTACACGCACACGATACTTCATCAGAGCATACTCTGAGAAATAAGGGGCAAGCGCTTCGGTTTTACTACGGTAACGTCCATCAATGGGCGACACTGCTGTGAGGATATCTAATTCCATGGGAGAGATAGATTATGTTGGGGGATTTGAAGTAACTTGGTGAACAAACAGCGGAAGAAGCCTTAATCTATATAATATATACGAGAGAACTTTGTAGTTCGTACCATGCTGTTGCATCTATAATAGCAAGGCTCAACGTAATCGCCAGCGATTTTTGACCCAAACAAAAGAAAGTAGCACTTCTTCGTGGGTTTGATTGCGATAGTTGACACGCAGCATCACGTTGGTTTGCCTTCCATCTGCAGAGGGTGTAAGATTCACCACGCGTGCAGAAGCGACACCGCCCATCTTTTCTTGTTGCAAAACAGCGTGTTGCTTATGCAAATCTGCCATTTGTTTGCGATAAGCTTCGGGAGCATTATCACAAGACGCCATCTCTGCGATGTAGGCTGCATATTGTCCCTGCTGATATAAGCCATACACACGCTCCACTTCTGCACTTTCGAGAGGTGGAATCTGCACGGCTGTTGTTTCCGACTTAGCAGAAGTGCATGCTGAAATAAAGATGCAGCAGACAAGATAGCTTAACCACAAGAACTGACGCATAGTCTTTTATTTCTGACGAATGAAGATATTGATAGGACAGCCACTGAAATCCCAGAACTCACGAATCTTGTTTTCCAAGAAACGCTTGTAAGGATCGCGCACATATTGTGGCAAATTCGCATAAAACACAAACGTGGGTATTTGCGTGTCGCGGATTTGTGCGCAGTATTTAATCTTGATATATTTGCCTTTGATTGAGGGAGGAGGATAGGCTTCGATGAGAGGAAGAAGTTTTTCGTTCAATGCCGAAGTACCCACGTGGCGTTTACGATTGAGGTAAACCTCTTTTGCCGTTTCAAGCACCTTAAAGATGCGTTGCTTTGTGAGCGCAGAAGAGAAGATGATGGGGAAGTCGGTGAAGGGTGCCATACGTTCGCGTATGGTATCTTCGAAGTGAGAAATCACCTTTTGTGTTTTTTCTTCCACCGTATCCCACTTATTCACCACCACAACAAGACTCTTGTTGTTACGTTGCACAAGTTGAAAGATATTCATGTCTTGTGATTCTATACCACGAGTAGCATCAATAAGGAGGATACAAACATCAGAGTTTTCAATGGCGCGAATGGAACGCATCACACTATAGAACTCCAAATCCTCAGACACTTTATTTTTCTTGCGTATACCCGCGGTATCTACCAAGTAGAAGTCGAAACCAAACTTATCATAACGCGTGAGGATAGAGTCACGAGTGGTGCCAGCAATATCCGTAACAATATGCCGGTCCTCTCCAATAAAGGCATTGATTAACGAACTCTTTCCTGCATTAGGACGCCCCACAACAGAGAAGCGGGGGATATTTTCCTCACCTTCTTCTTGGTTCTTCGTGGGAAGTTCAGCAAGAATCAAATCAAGCAAATCGCCGGTTCCACTACCTGTGGCGGCAGAAACACAATAAGGCTCTCCCAATCCTAAGGCATAGAATTCGGGAGCCCCGTAGCGATCTTCATTTTGATCCGTTTTATTGGCACAAAGAATGACAGGAGTTTTGGCGCGGCGCAAGATTTGTGCCACTTGTGTATCTAAGTCTGTGATGCCGTTTTGCACATCAACGACAAAAAGAATGAGGTCCGCCTCTTCAGTAGCCAAGACTACTTGCTTACGGATTTCTTCCTCAAAAATATCGTCGGAGTTTACGACCCAACCACCCGTGTCCACGAGCGAGAATTCGCGCGTACCCCACTCTACCTTACCATATTGGCGGTCACGTGTAGTACCAGCTTCATCACTAACGATGGCTTGGCGCGTTCCGGTGAGTCGATTAAAAAGCGTGGATTTGCCCACATTGGGGCGTCCCACGATAGCTACTAAGTTAGACATTCGTTATAACGTTTCTTTTCGGTAATAGGGAGCACAGCCTCACGGCTTTCTCCACGATTTAATTGTGCGCGCAAAGATACGGAATTATATGGACTACCGCAAATTTTTCTGCCCGATATTCCGCAAAAGGCGCAGGAATATCACAGAAAGTCACAACGTCACTAGATAAAACGCAACATAATAGTCCAACAAATCATTATAATTAGCTTTCTTTTCCGAGATTTCAGTAAGCATCAAAACTCCTTTTCAGGGACAATCACATGTCCTGCAGACACTCGCCCTTGATTTCTCACAACTTCACGTAAGTCTCTGAACATAAAACGTAAAACATAGGACATGACACAAAGATTCAACTCTTCACCACGAGAACATTCGACTTTCCTCTCACCATCTTTCTCCTATACCAAACACAGCCTAACGCAAACTTCTGACACATCTCTAAACTCCATGGGCTGAAACTCGGTTCTTTCTGTTACTGAAGCGCAAATTAGGAGAGGGAATCACAAAAAAATAACAACTTCTAAACCACAGATATACCAGAAAAAAGTGTAACTTTGCAACATGCAAGTATCGTCTTACCCTAAAATCAATGCCCAACTGGCACGACAACTGCTGCAACCTCGCCCTAACAATGGGCACAAAGGCACGTTCGGTCACTTACTCTTGGTGGGTGGCCATTTCGGCATGATGGGTGCAGCGATTTTGTCTGCAGAGGCAGCCCTCCGTACTGGATTGGGAAAGCTCACAGCACACGTACCAGAAACGGCAAACATCGTATTTCAGACACGACTTCCAGAGGTGATTCTTCATTTCGATGAACAATCTCACCAACATTGGGCAAGTATCAAAGATTTAAATGGTTATAATGCAATTGCCATTGGTCCAGGAATTGGAAAAGATGGTGAAACTCAATGGGCTTTTCGTGCACAACTCAAGATGTTACTTGACTTAGAAACGTCAGGAAATCCCATGCCCTTGGTGCTCGATGCTGACGCGCTAAACATCTTAGCACAAGACTATCAACTCCTCACCTATCTTCCTGCAGAAACCGTACTTACTCCTCACATCGGAGAACTGAAACGGATTTGCGCTGCTCTAGAACTACCCCACGAAACAACAGAAGAACAACTGTCCTCAGCTCAGAGCATTGCCACTTCTCTGCAAGTACATGTAGTGGTAAAAAGCCATCAAACCCACATCTGCACCAGTGATGGAGAAGTTTTTCAACTAGACACCCAAGGCAATAGTGGAATGGCAAAAGCCGGAAGCGGCGACGTCCTCACGGGTATCATCGGTAGTTTGCTAGCCCAAGGCTATTCTGCGAAATCAGCCGCGCTATTGGGCGTCTACATTCACCACCAATCGGGCTATCGGGCAACGGTACGCTACGGTGAACACAGCGCATTAGCCTCCGACTTCATCGCAGAAATTCCACACGCTTTTTCTACATTAGTTTCTTCAAATGCCTCGCAAAATGAAACCATATAGTTTTCTTTTTATCAGCAGTTTAACCACACTCATATTGAGTAGTCCCTTAAAATCAGAAGCGCAAACAGAGGTACATCCTTACCAACCAGGAATCACGCAAGATGGTATCACCTATTTTCTCCCCCAAACTCGCCTTCACATCGTGGTGCGCGCTCAACGCGAAAGCTACACTCCAGGAGAATATGCAGCCTTTGCTCAGCGTTTCTTGGACGCTCCTAACGTGGAGCAACAGCCATTCGACACCTGGACGCTGCAGCAAATCGAAGTAGTGCCCTATGGTGTCGCTGATCGCACACAAGCCTATACGATTAAGTTGAATCACAAGACCTCTGCTCCCCTCGTGGAACTTGCACCCGATGGACGTTTGCTCAGCGTGAATACCACAGCCGATGCTTTACCTACTTTGGAAACTCCTTCAGTCAAGAAAATCAGTAAAGACACCCCCCAAGGTAACCAATACAAAACTCAAGAAATACTCCGTGCAGGAAGCACCGTTGCTCGCGCAGAAATCACTGCACAAGAGATTTATGACATCCGCGAAAACCGTGGTTTATTGGCAAAAGGTCAAGCAGACTTCAATCCCAAAGACGGAGAGCAGTTGAAAACGATGATGGCGCAGCTTGATGAACGCGAGAACGCTCTTCTCTCTCTCTTTTTGGGAACGAAATCCACTGAAGAGCACGTGTTTACTTTCGAGGTTGCTCCTCAGCAAATGCAACAAACACTCGACCTCTTCCGCTTCTCTCGCTATTTAGGACTTGCCGATGTTAACGACGTCTCAGGTATGCCCATTCGACTTCAAATTTCTGACCAAGCCACCCTGCCTGAGGTCGAAGAATCTCCCAAGAAGAAGAAAGAAGTGGAGGATCTTCGCTACCGCAACCCGAGCAATGCAGCCATACGGATCTTCGACGAATCAAGAGTTTGGTTTGATGGTATCATACCCATTGCGCAATTCGGTCGTATTGAACACCTTGGCGGCGTACTTTTCAATAAGAAATTCAACACCAAAGTTCGACTTTCTCCCATAACTGGTCGCGTTGAAAAGCTCGACCTCGAACAGTTCTCCAAGTAAACTCTCAACATTTGGCATGACTGACACACAGCACATCAAAATACAAGACTACGCTTATCTCCTCCCCGATGAGCGCATAGCAAAATACCCCTTAGCACAGCGCGACCAATCCAAGCTATTGTTGCGCAGCTGCGAGGGAACGATTAGAGAAGAAGTTTTTTCTCGTCTTCCAAAATACTTGCCCAAGGGTGCACTTATGGTGTTCAATAACACCAAAGTGATTCAAGCACGCTTACACTTCCACAAAAACACTGGTGCACTTATCGAGATTTTCTGTTTAGAACCCTTCTCACCTCTCGACTACCAGCAATCCTTTGCAGCAAAAGGCGAAGTAAGTTGGGTTTGTTTGGTGGGAAATCTCAAAAAGTGGAAAGAAGGTGCTTTGCAACGCGAAGTCACCGTACAAGACCGCACCGTGCTTCTCACTGCTGAGCGTGTAGGCGAACAAGGAACGGGCTTTGAAATTCGTTTTGCTTGGGATGCCCCCACAATTTCATGGGCTGAAATTCTAGAAAGTATTGGTGAATTGCCTATTCCTCCCTATTTGAATCGCGACACAGAAGAGAGCGACCTCAAAACTTACCAAACAGTCTACTCTCGTATCAAAGGTTCGGTAGCAGCCCCCACTGC
Source organism: Alloprevotella sp. (assembly GCA_015259235.1). GTDB lineage: Bacteria > Bacteroidota > Bacteroidia > Bacteroidales > Bacteroidaceae > Alloprevotella. Next base: position 10,635 of record JABZGM010000035.1, read on the forward strand.
AGGTTTGCATTTCACCGAAGAAGTGTTGAAAAATCTCGATGCACGCGGCATCGAACGCAACGAAATTACCCTCCACGTCGGTGCAGGCACATTCAAACCTGTGAAGAGTGAGGAAATCTCTGGTCACACCATGCACGCAGAATGGATAGCCGTGCCACGCACTTCCATCGAACGTCTTTTGGCTCACGATGCCCAGTGCATAGCAGTCGGCACCACCAGCGTTCGCACCCTCGAAAGTCTTTATTATATAGGCGTTCGCCTGCACCAAGCTCGTGCAGAACAGCGCATGCCAACAGAAGACGATTTGCACGTCCCCCAATGGTTGCCCTACGAATACGCAGCATCCACTACCACCCCTTTGACGGCTGTCGAAGCCCTACAAGAGATTTTGCACTATCTCGATGAGCACGGTTTGCAAACGCTCCACACCGCCACGCAAATCATCATTGCTCCGGGTTACGAATACCATATAGTGCGCACTATTGTCACCAATTTCCACCAACCTCAGTCAACCCTCCTCCTCCTCGTGAGCGCATTTGTTGACGGACACTGGAAAGAAATCTATGACTACGCGCTCAATCACGACTTCCGCTTCCTTTCTTATGGAGATTCCTCTGTGCTCAACTATGATGCACTCCAAGACGAACGATAAGAAACGAAAAGAGCAAGCCTGATTATAGCGTATTTTAGCAAGCTACTCTAGAGCACTTAAGCCCCGTAAGCTACTTTCACTAGAATAGCTCCACTCTCTTCAAACGAACCTCCTAAGTCTAACGGATAAATTCTAACGCCTCTGCCCGATGAACCAATATCCCAAATGGCTTCTAGCCTTGAGTTTCCCCAATGTATTGATCCCCGTTGGCACACTCATCTTCTTTTTGTTCGGCGGTGTGACCCTTTTTGATACACACGACAGCACAATATTGGATATCCTGCAATATATCCTATTGCAACTCTTTTGGTTACTGCCCCTTGCCAGCTTCTTTGCCACCCTCTTTCTTTGGGGCAACGCTCAAGAACGCGCAGCTATGGTGACCACCATTGTTGGCTTGCTCATTTCAATCACTTCGATTGTCCTACTCTGGTCGCAAAGCAACGAAACGCCAATCAGCAAACCTCTGGCATCTACCACCGCTACTTCAACACTCTCTCACGCAAACTTTTCTCCCCTCTCGATAAACGCTCTATGAAACCATACTTAGATTTGCTCCAACGCATCCTCGAAGAGGGCAACACCAAAAGCGATCGCACAGGTACTGGCACGAAATCGGTATTCGGCCATCAAATGCGTTTTGACCTTTCTCAAGGATTTCCTCTCCTCACCACCAAAAAACTTCACCTCAAAAGCATTATTCATGAGCTTTTGTGGTTTTTGCGTGGAGACACCAACGTGAAATATCTCCAAGAACATGGAGTGCGGATTTGGAACGAATGGGCAGATGCTGATGGAGAATTAGGACCTGTTTATGGGCATCAATGGCGATCTTGGCCAGACTATAACGGAGGTCACATTGATCAAATCCAACAAGTGATTGACCAAATCCGCAACACTCCCGACAGTCGCCGCATGATTGTCTCAGCTTGGAACGTAGCTGAGGTGAACAACATGGCACTTCCACCTTGCCATCTCCTGTTTCAGTTCTATGTTGCTGATGGGAAACTATCCCTCCAACTCTATCAACGTAGCGCGGACACCTTCTTGGGCGTTCCCTTCAACATTGCGTCCTACGCACTTCTCACCATGATGATGGCACAAGTGTGCAATCTTCAACCCGGAGAATTCATTCACACCACTGGCGACACTCATCTTTATCTCAATCATCTGGAACAAGCGCAACTGCAACTCACCCGCACCCCTCGTGCACTTCCCAAAATGCGCATCAATCCAGAAGTGAAAGACCTCTTCTCTTTCAAATTTGAAGACTTCCAACTCGAAGACTACGATCCTTATCCCCACATTCCTGCTACAGTTTCGGTTTAACCCCAATCGGTCATTAGACAGTTATTGTGCTACTCGTAATTGAATAGATAACTTCCTGTTATCTTTCATTTTCTTGTTGGCGTCTTGTCTTTCGCTCATTCTCGCCGTAGCCCACTACGCCATCGAGCAAACAAGGAACAAACTGCTCAACAATCAAATAAAATCTGTTCAGAATCTAATGACCGATTTGGGTTTAGTCGTTCCATACTAATGTTGCAACTTTGTTTCTTACAACACTCCCTAGAATTTAAGGCAGAACATCTTACATCAAATCTCTAACGTCTAACGTCCAATCTCTAACGTCTAATGTCTATCTCCCTCATCTGTGCTGTTGCCGAAAATGGCGCAATTGGGCACAACAATCGCTTGCTTTTTCATCTTCGTGCCGATTTACAGCGTTTCAAATCCTTGACTTCTGGACACACCATCATCATGGGACGCAACACTTTTGAGTCGTTGCCCAAAGGTGCTCTCCCCAATCGTCGCAACATCGTGCTCTCACGCACTGTCCCTACCCCATGGCACAACACGGAAATCTTTGCTTCTCTCCAAGAAGCACTAGAGGCTTGTACAACAGACGAAAAAGTCTTCATCATCGGGGGAGCTTCTGTTTACGCAGAAGCCTTGCCATTGGCAGATCATTTATACCTGACACATGTACATGCGAATCCAGAGGCTGCTGATACTTATTTTCCCTCTTGGAATCAGCAAGATTGGCTCCTTCTTCAAGAAGAATCACACGCTGTCGATGAACAAAATGAGGTGCCCTTCACCTTTGCCGACTACGTAAGACGTAAAGATTAAGGTATCAGGAGGACCACTTCAATACTAGTGGACAGCATCCAACCTACGAATATCCCCAAGTGATAGCTTCTCTTTGCCATTCTAATTCCTCTCTTACATTTCCACTTATGCTGCAATGTTGCACCGCAGTTCGCAATTTATCAGCACAAGTGGATTTTTTATGTCCATTTTTCGATGCAGCCTCCACTACTCTGTCATTTTCTCGTAACTTTGTAGCAACAAATAATATATTTCAATATGGTCAAACAATGTACCATCCTCTTTGGTTGTATGGCTTTAGGGGAATTACTCGTCAAAATCACAGGTGTGAGCCTTCCTGGCAGCATCGTGGGTATGCTTCTTCTCGCTGCATTTCTCGAAATGGGGTGGATAAAACTTGAATGGGTCAAGCAAATCTCCGACTTTCTCCTCAGCAATCTAGGCTTTTTCTTTGTTCCTCCAGGTGTCGCTTTGATGCTCAACTTTGGCACCATAGCGAAAGACTTTTGGGCTATCGCCATTGCCACTCTCGTTAGTACTATTCTTGTTTTGCTGTCTACTGGCTGGACACACCAAATCGTTCGCAAATATGCAAAGTTTCGTCGATAACTGCCGTGAAATTTTGAGTAATCAGTTCGTACTCATCGCTCTCACGTTCATCGTTTTCTTTTGCGCAAAAATTCTTCAGCGCAAAACAGGATGGGTGCTGCTCAACCCAATTCTAATCACGATTGCAGCTCTCATCGCTTTTCTTAAAATTACGGGCATTCAATATGACACCTACCAACAAGCGGGTTCACAAATTGACTTTTGGTTGAAACCGGCTATTGTAGCTTTGGGAGTTCCCCTTTATCAACAACTTAAGGTTATCCGCAAACAACTCGTTCCCATTCTTTTTTCACAAACAGTAGGCTGCATTGTAGGTATCGTTTCAGCAGTAACCACAGCGCAACTATTTGGTGCTTCTAAAGAGGTGGTAATATCCCTTGCACCTAAAAGTGTAACCACTCCGATTGCAATGGAGGTATGTCGCACTGCTGGAGGTATTCCTTCGCTTACAGCGGCTATCGTCGTTATTGTCGGACTATTTGGTGCTGTTTCTGGGTTTCGTGTCTTACAAATTGGCCGTGTCAAAAGTCCAATCGCTCAAGGTCTGAGCATGGGTACCGCCTCTCACGCCGTTGGTACGTCACGTGCCATGGAAAACGGAGCTAAATATGGAGCTTTCGCTAGCCTTGGTCTCATTGCCAATGGTGTACTGACTGCCATTCTCACCCCTATTGTTTTGCACATTATGGGAGTGATTTAGTTCCACATCGTGACCACTCCTTCTTTCCCCACTCTGCTACTCGGCTCTTAGGGCAAAGATTTCAAACTCTTAAGCATCCTGCAAAGTACTAAGGGATATAG
>JABZGM010000360.1 GCA_015259235.1 Alloprevotella sp.
GTTATCTTCTTCATAACAATCTGCACTATAACGGTCTTATGACCGATTGGGGTTAAGCGCATTGCATCGTAGGAAAACAAACAGTTAATATCCTGTTCCATTCTTTCTACACAACGCGCAATCACGAATATGACTCACCTCCTATATTTCATTTGATAACTAATTATTCTCATAATGAAAAAAATTTTTATACCTGCGATGATGACTCTTGCTCTTTGTGCTGGATTCACCGCATGTACACAAGACTACACAGAAAAGACTATTGAAAAGGGAGTGACAAAAAACAGCACAACATTTATGTCTGTTGCTTTCACCATTGCTACTCCTCCTAACACTCGCGCTGAAAATAAAGATGAAGCAAGTCGCTATCAATACGGCACTTGGAATGGACGAGATAAGATTTCCACTGTAGACGTGTATGTCTTTGACAAAGAGTCAGGAAAGTTGGAAAAATACCATAGTTACACAGGAAGACAAATGCGCATTATTCAAAATGCGACTGGTGATGTAAAAATTTCTGCCAACGAAGCGTTCAAGATAAGCAAAGGACTCAAGCACGTTTTTGTGGTAGTAAATCCAACACCAGCAGGTGCGAGTTTCCTTCCTCGTGAAATCAATCGAACAACTTTTGAAGATTTCAAGAAGGAGTACGAAAGTGCACATTCTCGACTTCAGGTTTACAATCGCCCCAAAGCACCAGTAGAGAAGACACGTGCTGACGAAGTTGCTTCTGTGGACGGTCAAGATGATGTAATCATGATGACAGGTCTTCCAGCAATTGATGTAAACATCGAAGATAACATCAACCAACAGCAAGCTATTTCAGGTCGAAAAAACCAAGTTAAGCTGACTGTGGAGCGCACTGTAGCTCGCGTTCTTGTGACAACCAATAAAGATATTCCTACATTCGAAATTAAGGGAGATGACCCTCGTACCGAGAAGGTCGAAACAGATTTTGTTCTTGCTACTCTCTCTGAAATCACGTATACTGTAGCTCAAAGCAACAAAAATTTCTACTTTGTCAAAAAGGAATATGCCACTCCGGGTCGTACTCAAGATACTGAAGGGGAGCAGAAATATGAAGAAAGTGCTGCTTTTTCGACAAAGACAAGTGCAGACCCATACTGGTATCGCATGAATAATTATGTGGGCGTTTCGGGGGATTTTGATTACTCAGGACTTTGGAGAAATGCAGCCAACTTCGAACACAACAAACAAGGCTTCGAAGTTAAATCTCGGAACGCTTTTTTGAATGCGGCAGACAAAGAAAAAGAAGAAATTGGTGAGGTAACCTCACATATCACCTCAACAACAGGTGACCATGGCTTATTCCTATTCCCAAGTACTCACAAATATGGAGCAACAGTAGAAGAATCTGATTATCTCAAATCAAATACACCATACATCCTGATTCGTGGCATCATCACGCCCAAACTTTATGTGGATGCTAATGGTAATTTTCAGACAGACGATGCACTTAAGGGAAAGG
>JABZGM010000361.1 GCA_015259235.1 Alloprevotella sp.
TTTGTGATTCGTGTCATAATAGTTGTATGGTTTTGAAAGTTTGACGTAATATGCTACATTACGAACCTAGGATATCTGCATTAGCACAAACAGAACCGTCCAACAAAAAAATCCGAGAACCGCTCGGAACGGATGAGCGATTTGAGGAGAGACATATTCTCCATTTTATTGGCTTATATCGCAGATGTCAAATTATTCGACGGCAAAGATTGAGACATAGCATTATGAGTTCTTTATGTGTAATCAATCGTTCTTTTTCTAAAGTCAAAAGTGTTTCATGTAGGTCTCTTATAGGCTGTCCCTGAGCGGACTGTTTGGTGATATGTTCCACAATTTCCTGCTGTATGTGATGCGATACCTCTGCTTGTGCTGTCGCTTTAGTACGAGATACTTGCTGAGCACTGACTCGGTAGTAGTGCAAACACTGGGGGATGACAAAGAACGTCGCCCCAAGTTTAGCGCATTCACTCCATAATTTGTAATCTTCAGCATAGATATAATCTGAATCGTAGTGCAAATGGTGCTTCTTCCAAAAAGAACTTCGTATGATAGCCGTTGGGTGATAGAGATTGTTCTTGTGTAATAAGTGAAGCAGAGGGTGCTCGAGCTTTCCTTTCGCACTGGGTGCAACGTAGTGCATGCCACGCAAATCAAAACCTTCCATCCATGTGGTACAAACATCCAATTCAGGATTTTGCTCCATCAAAGAGACTTGCATCGAAAGGCGGTCGGGATGCATCATGTCGTCTGCATCCATGCGCACAATATATTCACCACGAGCCATGTGCATTGCACAGTTGAGAGAAGCAATATAATCATGCTCATTTCGTAGAATAATTAATCGGTTGTCAGAGCAATCATTGAGTATCTGCCATGTTGCATCTGAAGAACCATCATCAACGATAATGAATTCAAAATCGTCAAATGATTGCATTAATACACTTTGCAAAGCATCTGTTATATATTTCTCTGCATTATAGGCTGTCATAGTGATACTTACTCTGGGCATGATTTTAGAATTTGGTGATAGACTTGAAGTGTCTGACGATACATTGTCGCCATAGAGAATTGTTGCAGATAACGTTGTCGTGCAGCATGGCCGATGCGTTGTCGCAAATTCCTATCATGGAGTAAACGGATGAGATGAGTCGTGAGCTGGTTCACATCAAACGTGAGCATTCCATCTTCATTCACGTCTACGTCGGTTAGCAGCGCGTCTTGCTCATGTGTGAACATTTCGCCTAGCCCATCTACTGCAGTAGAAACTATTGGGAGCGCGTGCATCATCATTTCGATGGCAGCATAGCTACATTGTTCTTGTAAAGAAGCTATTACGCCGATGTCGGCTTCACGATACAGTACACAAAGCTCTTCATACGGAAGATTTCCTTTGAAATCTAGATGCAGATGAGGAAACTCTTCTTGCCATTGAGCCTTATGCTGTGGGCGCACCCTACCTGCTATGATT
>JABZGM010000362.1 GCA_015259235.1 Alloprevotella sp.
CACATAGACTGAGAGGTTATCTATTTTGTCGGTTCCCGCCCATTTGCCATGGTGGTTGAAGTTAGGGTCATCTAGATCTTGTCCGTCGGCAGCACCCGCACGCGTTGAAAGCTTGGGCAGCGTGAAGGCAACAGTCATGAATGTGGTGGGCTTGGGGGCTGCTTGTTCTTCTGTCTGCTCAGAGAGTTCGTCCCAATAGTCTTTTGAGCAACTCGTAAGCGAGGAGGCCAGCGTGAGTGCAGCTGCAACTATGAAAAATTGCTTTTTCATACAATATCATTATTTTGTATCGCCATTAGGAATGAACGTTTATGGCAGATAGGGGTGATAGAATTGTTGTGAAAATGGTTTATGTTGCAACGATGCGACTATCCTTATGTTGGGACAGAAACCTAGTTGAAACTTGTCTTTGTCTACTCATTTTCTTCTCGGACTGATCGTTACATTGAGTCCTTGACCTAAAGTACGAGATTGATAAGTGCGAAATTGACGAGAAGAGCGGGTAAATTTCTCCAAATAATCGTTTCTGTCTTCTTCATTTCCACTATCATATAAATTATATCGATTCAACCACTTGTCGATTTTTGTATTGGGTTGTATCCCTGTTTGCTTTGGCTTTGCAGCATCCTCACCCGCGTCCTCACCCAGGTCGTCATCTTCAGGTCGTGGGTTCGGATTTTGAGGATTTACGATGATGGGATCTGCGCCTCCTTGTGTTCCTTTGGGGTAGGGCACTAGAGAGTTCCAAGGGTATCCCATATCGGTAACCTTGTTGATTTGTATATGATAGAACTGATTGCGGAGGGTGGGAGAAGCTTCTGCCGTGTTCTTATCAGTTGGCTTTGTGGCATTGGGTAAAAGAAAATAATACACGTATCCATCCTTATATTTCATTATTGCTTCTGGGTAGTAGTTGTCCTCCTCTAAGGCTGCCCGGCTGTCTCCAAATAGATTCTTTATTGGATCGAAATAAAATGTTGAAAGATCTTGGAATCCTTCATCTTCAACACCTACCATTTCCGAACTACTTCCTTGTTTATATCTGAGTGGATGAACACGAGCTCTAATGAGGATGTATGCTGTGTTTCCTCTTTGCTGCTCTGCGTCGCTTCCTACATATGTTGGGAAGAGATATTCGCTATGCTTACCTATGGCATCTGTTTTCAAATGATTGGTTTCTGTTTCAGCTTCACCATCTTCTCCTGTTACGTAAGACGTGGTAGCTTGAATGTCAATACCATAAGGAATCGTAGAATTACCCACTTTCTTCCATAAGCCAGAATAGTCATAGAAGTCTGAGAAATTGGCATACTGAGGTACTACACTTTGCCAGAAATCTTCAGGTTTCCATTCATCAGAACCATTTTTGAGTTCCTTCCCTTTGACGGTCGTTTCCTCCATGGGTAATGCAACGTCGCCTTGAGTATTGTAATGAAACTCTTCCGTGGCTTC
>JABZGM010000363.1 GCA_015259235.1 Alloprevotella sp.
GTTGATAAGGAGGTACTGCTGTGTTCAGACAGACCCAGCTCATCAGTAGAACGATAGTGTCCATAATTTGTGTGTAAGCTCCAAATTTCTTATTTTTGTGGTGGAATAACAAATCAAATAAAAGCAATGGACCTTACGAAGGCACAAATATCGGAACTATTCTTGACATTTCTCTCCTCTGGAGGCTGTTTTTAACACATTGGTCGAAGCCACGCTGAATGCCTTGCACCTTCACGAACGTAGTCTTTTTATTGAGAACTACGATGGTGAACAATGCAATGGCTTTCGCCCTTTCAAATGGCAGTCTCAAGGTGTACTTTCAATATAGAAGAGGAAAGCCGTCAATGCAAAATAAAAAGGAGCCTTCTCCTTGGAAGACTCCCACGAATCAAGTAATTTTGTGTTGAAATATGAAGTACAATCACCTGACCGCAGCGCAAAGATACGCAATTTTTCAAACCCGAGCAAAGGGTATGTCTATTCGTTCCATCGCAAAACTCATCGATGTACATCCCTCAACGGTGAGTAGAGAGCTTAAACGTAACTCTTTGCCCTCTGGAGCCTATATCCATCAAAAAGCCCAGCTGAAGGCTGAAAGTAGACGGAGCACACGTCCTGGGAATCGCAGCATCTCTCCCACTCTGGTATGGCGCATCACACAGCTCATCATCGAGCAACAGTGGTCGCCTCAGCAGATATCGGGAGCTCTCGCTAGAGAAGGGATCAGCGTGAGCCATGAAACGATTTATAAAATAGTGCGTAAGGACACTACAGGAAAACTTGCCGTGCACATGCGGCATCAAATGCGCTACCGTCGCAAACACAAACCCAAGCACATTACCAAGGCAACCAACATCCCCGGCAGAATCAGTATACACCAGCGTCCTGAACCTCAAGATGGAAACCTGGAAGGAATGTGAGAGATGGATACCATCATTGGTAAAGATGGAAAGGGAGCTATTCTTACGCTCAAAGAAAGGAGCACACAGTTGCTACTTATGACAAAGCTAAAGAAGGGAAAGAATGCCAAGGAGGTGGCAAAAGAAGTGGTACGTCTGCTACTGCCTTTCAAGGGGAAAATGCTCAAAAACATCACAACTGATAATGGGAGTGAGTTTGCCAAACATCAGGAAATAACAAAGAAGTTAGGAGTCGTAGTCTACTTTGCAGATGCTTATGCATCATGGCTGAAAGGTAGCATTGAAAATACAAATAAACTCATCAGACAATATATACCCAAGGGAGTCTCTTTTGAGAAATATACCGACAAAAGGATCATGAGTATACAGAAGAAAATCAATTCCAGACCCAGGAAGGCACTAAAATACAATACACCCATCAAAGCATTCTATCAACTCATACCATAGTGTTGCACTTGATGGTTGACTCTACAGTTTCTCCTTTTGCAAAAGAATATCAGAGGGAGCAATGGCTGTTTGCTTTAGTA
>JABZGM010000364.1 GCA_015259235.1 Alloprevotella sp.
GTAGCAGATGCTGAAGAGCGTGGTGAAGATGATGTTATTATATTGTGTGAAGACGACCATTTCTTCACCGAGCATTATGATAGAGATCGCTTCATAGAACAAATCATTAAGGCAGGGACACTAGGAACACATCTGCTTGCTGGTGGAATCGCCAACTTCACAAATGCGATTCTACTTAAAGACATGGGGATGTTTTGGGTAGATTGGCTGTGGTGTACACAATTTATCGTTCTTTTCCGCCCTGCTTTCCGTAGAATCTTGGAAGCTGATTTTGCAGACACTGACGTAGCAGACGAGTTTCTATCTAAGATTTTACCCAACAAGTTGGTGGTACATCCTTTCATCTCCGAACAAAAGGAATTTGGCTATTCTGACATCACGAAGGTAAATGAACAAGTGGATTTCCTTCCCTCCTTGTTTCGCAAAGCATCTGAGGAGATGGCCTATTATCAACGCATCACTCAAAAATACTCCTTATAGTCTGCGCTATGTCCTTTCCCCACTATATGCAACTAGACCAGATGGATTGTGGCCCATCGTGTTTGCGGATGATAGCCAAATACTATGGTCGCAGTTTTTCTCTGCAATACCTACGCGAACGATGCTTCCTCACGCGTGAGGGTGTATCGTTTTTGGGCATTAGTGATGCAGCGGATAATATTGGATTTCGCACGCAAGGTGTAAGAATGAACTTACACCAATTAGCTGAAAATGCACCACTGCCATGTATTTTGCATTGGAAACAAAACCACTTTGTGGTTTGCTATAAAGTCAAACGTAGCCAAAGAAAAGGAAATGTACGCTACCGTTTTTCAATCTCAGACCCAGCTTCGGGACGCGCTGTGTTTGAGCAAGAAGAGTTTGAACAATGCTGGCTCAATGATGCAAACGGAAATGGTCAACGAGGGTTAGCTTTGTTGCTTTACCCCACTCCTGCGTTATATGACCAAGAGGATGCTTTTCCTAAAGAAAAGGATAAGCGTTTAGGACTAGGCTATTTTTTGCGTTATCTCACGCCACATCGCCATGCACTATTCCTGCTAATGCTCATCATGGGAGCTGTGACTTTGTTGCAGCTCTTATTTCCGTTTCTCTCTCAATCCATCGTAGACAAAGGAATAGGCAATAAAGACATCGGGCTTATCACACTTATACTTATTGCGCAGGTTGTACTTTTCTTCACACAGATGGCCATTGAATTTCTGCGTAGTTGGATAGTTCTGCATATGACAACGCGCATCAACATCTCCCTCATCTCCGACTATTTGAGTAAACTGTTGCGACTGCCCATGAAGTATTTTGACACCAAGATGATTGGTGATATTATGCAGCGCATTGGAGACCATGGCCGCATTCAAAGCTTTCTCACAGGCAGTTCTTTAAGTGTACTCTTTTCTCTAGCCAATTTTCTCATCTTCGGAGTTATTTTAGCCTATTATAACA
>JABZGM010000365.1 GCA_015259235.1 Alloprevotella sp.
GCCAAAGATATTGGTATCGACAGACCCGAAAAGAATGAAATCTTACACAACATACCACCGACACCCGAGCAGGAAGTTTTTATCGACAAGCTGATGGAGTTTGCCAAGAGTGGCGATGCAACACTTTTGGATAGAGAACCCTTGAGTCAAAAAGAAGAAAAGGCAAAGATGCTTATCGCCACGGACTATGCGCGCAAGATGAGCCTAGACTTGCGCATGATAAACGAAAGCAAGTATAGTGACCATATTGATAACAAGGCTTCGCACTGCGCTAAGATGCTCAATGACTACTACCAAAAATACAATGAGCAGAAAGGAACGCAGTTTGTCTTCTCTGATTTGGGGACATACAAGGTTGGAGAATGGAACGTGTATTCAGAAATCAAGCGTAAACTCGTAGAGGACTACAACATCCCAGCTCACGAAATTCGCTTTATCCAAGAGTGCAAGAATGAGAGATCTAAGAAAGCGATGGTAGATGCGATGAATCGTGGAGACATTCGCATCATCTTTGGTTCAACTTCTATGCTCGGTACGGGAGTAAATGCGCAACAACGTGCCGTAGCCATCCACCATTTGGACACTCCGTGGCGACCTTCAGACCTTGAGCAGCGCAACGGACGAGCCGTGCGCAAGGGAAACCTCATAGCCAAGGAGTTTGCCGATAATAAGGTAGATGTAATCATCTATGCCGTGGAGCGGTCATTGGATAGCTACAAATTCAATCTGCTGCACAACAAGCAGCTTTTCATCAATCAGCTCAAGAGTAATACCCTTGGCGCAAGAAACATTGACGAAGGCTCGATGGATGAAGACTGCGGAATGAATTTTTCCGAATACGTAGCTGTACTTTCGGGCAATACCGACCTCCTAGAAAAGGCAAAGCTCGACAAGAAGATTACAGCCCTAGAGTCAGAGCGCAAAAACTTCATGAAGGAACGCGATTCGGCTTCTGGCAAACTCTGTGAACTTCAACATTCTGTGGAATTCCATTCCTCACGTGTGGCAGAAGCCCAAAATGACCTCGCACAATTTGAGAAACGGGTGGTGCGAGATGGCGAAGGTAATGCGGTCAATAAATTAGACATCAATGGCGTTTCGGATAGTAGCGATATGAAGGCAGTGGCTGCACGCCTGCAGGAAATAGCCGAAAAAGCGCGTACGGAAGGAGAGCATCACAAGATTGGTACGATTTATGGTTTTGACATCTTGGTCAAAACAGAGAGTTCGATGAAAGACCTTTTCCAAGGCTCTGTCAATCGATTCTTTGTCCAAGGAGAGGGTAGTATTCTCTATACGCACAACAACGGAAAACTAGCCAATGACCCCAAACTAGCTTGTCAAAACTTCCTCTCTGCACTCGAGCGCATACCGAAAGTCATTGCCACCCACGAAAAGGAACTTGCCAAGGCTACAAAAGACATAGACGTATACAAAGCC
>JABZGM010000366.1 GCA_015259235.1 Alloprevotella sp.
ACGCATTAAGAGGGATTTATAGGGTGTGAATCACGCTTTTCCAGAAAAACAGAAGAAAAGTGGTGGAAAAATGCATCAAAAATGGAAAGAAATGATAGGAGAGTTTTCCAAAAAGTGTCAGACCAACACAGAAAAAACGTACGAGAAATATGGAAAAATCTCCTACGTTTTTTGGAAAAACTCCAACGTTTTTCAAGAAATCTCCTACGTTTTTTCTGGAACGTCGGAGATTTTATCCCAATCTGAAAAGAGTGACTTCGGGAGGCGAGGTGTGAAGGTTGTGAAAGCAAAAAGTGCAAAATCCCAGGGAAGGCGCGCGCGTCACACGCGCGTGAGGAAAAACCTCAATGAAGGGGGGCAAAATGGAATAAAAGCGACCTGTCGTTTCATCCCACATAGCTTGTGCCCTACCCTCTTAATCGCAATCAGCATCTAATGACTGATTTGGATACAAGACTGGAAGGAAATACGCAAGTCATGGAGCAAAATCTACGGAATTTGCAAAGTGAGCAAAGCAATTTCAAGTATACAAAAAGAAAAAACTGCACTTTTTCGGCGATTTTTATCTCTTTGCCTCATTTGGCACCCATATAGTATAGAGGGGGACGAGATAGAAAAACAGCAGAAAAAGTGCAGTTAGAGAGAGAAGGGGCTTAGAGGGGGCTTAGAAGGGATAGCCGATGGCGAAGTGGAAGGCAAGACTCTCGCCAAAGGAGTTCATGTTGTAGAATCCAGTGCGCTTGGTCTGGTAGGGCGCATGGAGCCCAATGCCGAGATCGAAGCGGAGGACGAGGAATTGCATGTCGTAGCGCAAACCGAGACCAGTGCCGACAGCCACACGACGGAGGTTGTCGAGACTGAGTTCTGAATGTGGACGCTGCGCATCGGGGCGCATCAACCACACATTGCCAGCATCGAGGAAAACAGCTCCGTGGAGCGAACCAAACAAATGGGCACGCAATTCAGCATTCGCCTCGAGTTTGAAATCTCCAGTCTGGTCGATGTAGGAATAGTTGGAGTGGGGAGCACTGTATCCACCAGGTCCGATGGTGCGCACACCAAAGGCACGAACGCTGTTGGCACCACCAGCATAGAAGAGTTCACCGAAGGGAGCGCGGGTGCTGTTGCCGTAGGAATAGACCGCTCCAACAAAAGCGCGCGTGGCAAGGGAGTAGCGATCGGAGATGCGGTGGGTGTAGTGCATTTCGGCAGTGGCTTTGACAAACTGAGCGAAGGGCGAACCCAGGATTTTCTTGTCGGTTTCGTCAAAAGATTTGCCAGCAAGAGCGTACAAGCCCGAAGTCACATTACCTGCTTCTTTGAGGGAGAATTGGAACCAGAGGGGATTGCTCACCGATGCAGGAGAATTGTAGGTGAAGAGGTAGCTGATGGAAGGCACAAACTGATTGCGCATGGAGGTGTAGAGCGCAGGG
>JABZGM010000367.1 GCA_015259235.1 Alloprevotella sp.
TGATAGGTCTAATGTTTTACGAACTATATTGTCTTCTGCATTAGGGTATTCTATTAACTCTATATGATGAGTTTGTTTTAGCCGAAGCGCAAGTTTCAAGATATTTTCCCAGAATACAGAAACACCACCCGACTTCTGCCAGGAAAAAATAAGATTGTCGAGGAGGATATTCATTGTTGAGAGAATGTATGGTTAGAAGAATGACTGAGTTGTTTTGAGATTAAACCAATAAAGACGATGAGAACGAAAATATTGATAGACAAGTCGAACCAAAGTCCTATTCCCAAGGCAAAATCTGTGATTCCTAAAACGGCGGTTACGTAAATGTATGTCATTAGTGCCGTTGAAATCATACCTTTGGGTAGATATTGTGGAAGTTTGAAAAGTAGAAATGATGTGATGAATCCTGCTACAGCAGAGAGGAGAAGACCTCCCCAACCCATAAGGATAAAACTAAGAACTGGCATTCTTGCATTAGGTCCATAGTTTTCTCCCGCAGAATCAGGATATAGATACCAAATCAATTGGTTACCAATAGAGGGAGGTGGAGTGTCTATGAGACGCAGAGGTTGAAGAAGACCAGAAAAAAGTGTGGTGGCAGGATCAGTGATGTGAACAACGTCGAATGTGTTATTGGGATAGGCTGCCATATAAACATCTCCACTTGCAGCCAAACGTACCATTATATTGATGATGCTGGTAAGCCACGTGCCCTCTTCATTGAGCGAACGAAGAAAAATAATCAAAAGAGCTGCAAAGGCACCAAGTAAGAAGGTCACAAATATATAGCGAGAGCGTGGGATATGGCTTCTGTAATACACTTGGAATCCCCAATAAGCAAAAGCTAGGTTGAGAAAAGCTGATTTACTTGCCGTGAGTACGAGAAATATGCAACATATTGCAATAACACAACTGGCAAGAAGTTTTCGTTGTTTGTAATGAAGTAGATAGAAAGAATAGACTAAAATATATATATTGAAGAATCCGTTGAATCTAGAAAATATGCCTAAACCTCCTGAGTTGGAGTAGACAGCAAGTCTACTGCTATCACTGAATAGAGGAATACCAACTATGATGTAGTTGAGGACAGTGAAACCGAAGTAGAGTGCAAAGAATATGAGATATAGTTGAAATGCGAGTTGTTGGTCGAATTTTATTTTGAATTGTTTGTTAAAGTGCGCGTGTTTACGTGAGAAAACCAAGAAACCGATCAAAAAGAGTGCTTCAGACAGAACAAAATAGACGAAATTTTCTACAGAGATGAGGGAGTTGAATAAGAAGAAAATGGGAACCGCATTAGCAAACATCGCAAAGATTAAAGTGATGCGTAGTGGGTCTAGCCATCCATACGAATGCTTCTTCATTATGGGAAGTAATGTAAGGATAGATATGAGAAGTGCTAAGACGTAACTAGGCCAGTTTAGAGCAGCGA
>JABZGM010000368.1 GCA_015259235.1 Alloprevotella sp.
TCCTTGAATGGTGCGAATGGCAAAGAGCATATTGAGTGCGCGTTGCGACCCATCGGGATTTCCTAAGCCGGACACGCGGTCGTGGCGGGTGTTGAACATCAGTTTTTTGAACTGGTGACTTTCGTCTACAAAGAGGTGGTCGATGCCCATCATCTTGAAGTCCACCGCATCATCCTTGCGTTCGGCGATACTGTCTTGTATCTCGTGCAGTTTTACTTCGAGCGTCTGTTTGCGTTTCTCCAAGCCTTTGAGCATGGCTTTGGAAATGTCCTTGCCTTCTCTGCGCAATACCTCTAAGTTCTCCTCTATGGAATCTTTTTCCTTTTGGAAAATGGCTTCTTGCACCTCTAAAGCCTGCGGTATCATTCCGAATTGTTCGTGGGTCAAGATGATGCAGTCCCAATCATTGTTCTTGATGTCGGCAAAGATGCGCTGTCTATTTTGTTTAGTAAAATCATCTTTACCTGGATAGAGTATGCGCGCATTGGGATATGCCTTTCTGAAAGTATCGGCAATATCAAAGACATTGGCTTTGAGTCCTATAATCATGGGTTTGTTGGCTATCCCTAATCGCTTCATTTCATAGGCTGCTGTACACATAATGAGGGTCTTTCCTGCTCCTACCTCATGGTCACAGATGCCACCGCCATTGGTTTTGAGCATCCAAACAGCGTCTTTCTGACTTTTGTAGAGGTCGGGAATACCTAATCGTTTGAGGTCTAAGTTGGGGAAGCTCTGATGTCCTCCGTCAAAGTTTGGACGAACGAAACAGTTAAAGAGTTCATTGTAGCGATGAGCCAACTGTTCTTTGAAACTGTCGGGACGTCTGCCTAACCAATCCACAAATCCTTGTCTGATTTCCTCAATCTTGCTATTGGCTTGTTGGATTTTTTCTCCATCACGCACTTTGATGGTGCGTTCTTCTCCGGTGATGGGGTCGATGACTTCCTTGCTTTTGCTGATGTCGGGAATGGTGTTGTGCAAGGCGTGTTTGAGAAGATGCAAACCATCGTATTTGCGAAACTCTCCCTGCACGGCATATTTGTGCAAGATATTGCCGTTCTTGTGGTCGCAACCGATGGTATATTCGTCCATGTTGGGATGATAGCCTACTCTTAGGTCTGTACCGAAAAACTCTGTGGCAAATTGTCCATAAACGCCTGCGGGTATCCAACGTTCACCAAGGTTGAAGTCTAATTCTGCAAAGGGAATGGGGGTGGGTTTGGCGGCTATGAGGGCTGCCAAACTCTGTTGGGCTTCTTCATGGTTGGAATGGTCTAAGAGCCAAGAACTGATGCGCTCTGCTTTTTCTACAACATTGCCTGAGATGAATTTGTCAGCTACTTCGTAACCTTCGATATCTGGATTATAGTAGATGCGTCCCTCGAGAGCGGAGATGATATCGCTTTCTTCCATCTCGGGA
>JABZGM010000369.1 GCA_015259235.1 Alloprevotella sp.
TCGATAAAGAAGCTCGTAATTTTGTAACAGAGAAGAAGTGCAGATGTGCTGTTTCTCTTCTAATGCTCCACACACCATCATAGACAGTCAAGATTTTCACCCTATGAACTCTCATACCGCCTATAATCTTTGGGAATCACTTGAAAATGCTGCGGATTTTTGGCAAATCCTGAGCAATGAACAGCGTGCTATCCTCGATAGTGCGAAGGAGGTGTTGCGTCTGGAGAAAGGGGAAATTGTCTTCCGACAAGGCGAAATGCCGCAGCAACTCTTTTATGTGCAGGCGGGCACGGTGAAGGTGTCGCGCACGGGTGGGGCAGGGAAGTATCAAATCCTTCGTTTCATCTCGCAAGGGGAAATCTTCGGTTATGGCGCTGCAATGGCAGACGAACCGTATGTAGTGTCGGCAGAGGCATTTGAAGATTGTGAAATCTGGGCGATTTCTTTGAGTTGTGTGCGCCACACACTGTTGCACTCTCCAGAAGTGGCACACTATGTCTTGCGGCGTTTGGCTCAGGAATTGGCAACTGCCGATTGCCGACTAGTGAGTTTGACGCATGGACATTTGCGTGGGCGCATGGCGGAAACCTTGCTATTCTTGAGCCGCATCAACAGCAGAGAAGAGAGGCACCTAGATGTGCTGGCGCATCTCACACGTCGCGAATTGGCTGAACTCAGCAACATGAGCACTGCCAATGCCATTCGCACCCTCACCCAGTTTGTCGAAGAAGGACTCATTGTCGTAGAAGGGCGTCACATCCGTCTGCTCGATGTCCACCGCTTGCAGTTTGTTGCCCTGCAAGGCTAGTTCCCAGCGCAGCCCACTGCCGAGATACTGCACCATCTCTGTTTTTCGTGTAGCCCCCCCTGCGCAGCCTACTGCCGAGCTACTGCATCATCTCTGCTTTTAGTGTAGCACCATTGGGTAGCCTGCTGCCGAGCTACTGCACTTTCTCTGCTTTTAGTGTAGCGCAATCACAGCTTTTAGTGTAGCACAAAATCTTCCACCAGTGTAGCACCATTGGGCAGTTTCCTCCTGAAACAGCCAGTAAAACACCAGAAAACCGAAAATTTAGAGGGAAAAGCCGAAAAAGTTGCCCAGAAATTTGGAAGTAAATAAATAAAGTAGTACTTTTGCATCACATTTGAGCCACGCACTTCGGTGCAGGATTCAAATCCTTGCAAATTCAGTGCAAAATGCTTGATCTCAATGGTCATTATTTCGTACCTTGCAACAGGAGAGATGGTAGAGTGGTCGATTACAGCAGTCTTGAAAACTGCCGTACCGAGAGGTACCGGGGGTTCGAATCCCTCTCTCTCCGCGTGAAGTACTCTGAAACTTAATTCAGAGGAAATCAAAGAAAAACGTAAGTATCGTAACTTCAATGAGTTACGATACTTTT